>JAATEZ010000136.1 GCA_015655485.1 Lactobacillales bacterium
AGCTAAACGGGTTCATTCAGCCTTTCTGGATTTATTTGACGTTTGTGGTTTTTCCTTCGTCTACTCCAACGTAGTAGCTTTCATCCAGGCCAAAGTCTTTTAATATTTTTAAAAGAGTGCCGTCTTCTTTCATTTCATTTAAGGCGCTATTCACTTCATCCAGCAAGTCTTTGTCATCAAATTGGATCGCTGCGCCAATTTGGCCTTTTGCTTCGGGTTCATAAGGTTCCAGTACTTTTAATTTTAGAGACGTATCTTGTTTCAAGGTATAGTTAGCAACGATCCCATCTGTTACACAGGCATCGATTTTTCCGGTATCTACCGCCAGCATCAACTCAGTTTGCTTCCCGTATATAGAAACGTCTTTGACTTTTCCTTCTTTTTGCCATTTTTGTGCCAACTCCAAGAAAGCTGTCCCTTTTTGAGCGCCGACCACTTTATCTTTCATGTCATCAAAAGAGGTTATATCAGAATCATCCGGAATGATGATCGCCTCTCCTTCTTGATACCAGATATCGGTAAAGTAAGCTTGTTTTAGACGTTCGTCCTTAATGTACATCGCATCAGTCACCATATCGACTGATCCTTTATTGAGTTCAACGATCATATTTTCAAAAGGGATCTCTTTCATTTCCACAGTTTTGATTCCTATACGTTTGGCGATTTCTTTGATAATATTGGCGTCTATTCCAGAAAATTTATTCGTTTTGACATCAATATAGGCAAATGGGGCATCATTAGATGAAGCTACAACCAGGACACCTTTCTTTTTTGCTTTTGCCAAAGTGGACTCTTCTGAACTTGAACTGGATTTAGAACTGCTTGACTTAGAAGTCGAACATCCAGAGATCACTACTGCTAAGACAGCTATTAAACAAACCTTTAAAAACTTTTTCATAACTTCCCCTCCAATTTTGTGAAAAAAGTTTATTTTTAATCAATACTCATTTTCTTTTCTAATAATTTCATTGCTTGAGACAATGGAATACTGATCACCAAGTAAACAACAGCCAACAATGTGTAAGATTCAATCGTGTAGAATGTTTGTGAGGCATACGTTTGCGTGCGCAGCAGCAGCTCACTAACTGAAATGATCGCTAAAAGGGAAGTATCTTTGATCATCATGACCAAATAGTTGCCAAAGACCGGGATAGAATTGCGAAAAGCCTGCGGGATCACGATCCGAAATAAGACTTGCACTCCGGTAAAACCCAGAGCCTTGCCGGCCTCTTCTTGTCCTTTATCGATCGATAAAATCGCGGAACGGAAAACCTCAGACATATACGCGCCGTAGTTGATCGAAAGACCTGCAATTCCAGCCTGCATAGCCGAAAATTGTACATCTGTCTCAAATCCGAACAAACCGAATAATAAATTGAGTAAAATCGGGACAACGTAGTAAATATAAAACAATTGGACTAATAAAGGAGTTCCCCGGATGATCTCAACGAATATCGACAAAATAAACTTCAAAATCTTGAGTTTGCTGATTCGACCCATGGCAATGAAAAGTCCAAAAATCATAGCCAGCAGGAAACTGCCCAAAGTCACTTTAAAAACCACACCCGTTCCTTCAAAAAGAGAAGGACCTAATGTATCAATGACTGCTCCCCATCTAAGTTCCATATAAAATTCCTCCTAATGTGTCAGTACCCTCGATAAAAACTCCTTGGTTCGAGCGTTTTTCGGATCTCCAAAAATTTCTTCAGGGCTTCCTTCCTCAACGATATAACCGCCTTCCATGAAAATCACGCGATCAGCTACTTCTCTGGCAAAACCCATCTCATGAGTCACAACGATCATGGTCATTCCCTCATCAGCCAGATCTTTCATGACTTTCAACACATCCCCGACCAACTCCGGATCAAGGGCCGAAGTCGGCTCATCAAACAAAAGGACTTCTGGTTTCATCGCAAGAGCCCGGGCAATTGCCACCCGCTGCTGCTGCCCTCCTGATAAGGAGTTAGGGTAAACATCCTTTTTATCGGCTAAACCAACTTTTTTTAAAAGCTCATTGGCCTGTTCTTCCGCTTCATGCTTAGGAACTTTTTTTAAAATCAAGGGAGCCATCATTACGTTATTGATCACTTTTTTGAATGGAAATAGATTAAAACTCTGGAAAACCATGCCAACCATTTTCCGATAATCATTCGGTCGAATTTTTTTTTCAAGCATATTATACCCTCGATAAGAGATTCGCCCGCCGCTTGGTTCTTCTAAAAGATTTATGCAGCGTAAAAATGTACTCTTGCCCGAACCGGATGGACCAATAATACAGACGACTTCACCTTTTTCAACTTCCAGATTGACATTTTTCAAAACTTCATTATCTCCGTATGATTTAGAAAGGTTGCGTACACTTAACATGCTGTTCTCACTCCTTAGGTTATCTTGCATAAAAATCAACAACTTTTATGTCATGTTTTATAACATATAAAATACGTTATTATCTCTTGAATGTCAATTGATTTTCAAGAATTTTCTAATAATTATGTCTTTTTTTCAATAAACCCTCTACATAATAAGCTTTATTTACAAAGCTGTTTAACTGAAAAATAAATGTTCTTATCAGTCAAATACATCAAAAGTAATATCTTCTGACATTTTCTTGACCGATTTCTCTAATCAAAAAATCGTCTGGTAAATTTTTTGGATATCTTCTTTTTCCAAAGGAATATAGCTGTTACGCAGCAAACGCATCTGCTTAGTCATAACGATATCCGAGAATTCAGGAATTTGATTTTCTTTCATCCCATATTGACGCAAACTTTTTTTAGTGAGCAAAAATTGAAATAATCGGTCCAACTCAGAATAAACCGATTCAACTTTACAATTTAATAATTGCGCTAAAAAATGATTCAGTTTCTGGATTTTCCCCTGTGGAGACATTTTTTGGTAATATTGAAAGACTCCATCAAACATCACATAATTAGATTCTCCATGAGGAACATGAAAAGCAGATCCAAATGGATAACTCATCGCATGGACCGCACCGGTTCCAGCATTTCCAAAAGCGATTCCCGCATATGTACTTGCTAACAAAAAGGTTTCCATCAGTTCTCCGACATTTTCTTTTCCTATTTTATAAAGTTTCTGATAACTGGTTAAAATCAGCTGCATCGCCTCGCGTGAATAAAGTTCGGAAAAATCTGTCGCTCGTGGCGACAGAAAAGATTCGATCGCATGGATAAAAGCGTCGATCGAGCTTGCGGCAAACACCGCAAAAGGCAAGCCCGACAACAGTTCTGGAATCAAAACAGCTGCATCGGCAAAAATTTCATCTGTTGCCAAGCCAAACTTTGTATGGCGTTCTAATAATTCCAAAATGGAAACGTTGGTCACTTCGCTTCCGGTTCCGCAAGTCGTCGGAATCAAAATCAATTCTTTCGTACGTTCAATCTCA
>JAATEZ010000039.1 GCA_015655485.1 Lactobacillales bacterium
GATGGAAATAATTCCGACAGGTGTTGATTTAGAGAAATTCAAACAAATTCCTCCCGGGTCAACACAGGCTTTGCGAAAAAAATTGAACTTGGCTGAGAATGATCTTATGCTGCTGTCTCTCAGCCGCTTATCTTATGAAAAAAATGTCCAAGCACTTATTAATGGATTTCCTGCTATTCTGAAAGAGATCCCTGATATGAAATTTATTGTTGTAGGGGACGGCCCTTATCGGGAAGATTTAGAGGAATTGTCAGCACGTTTGAATTTGGAAAATGTGATTACATTTGTCGGTGAGATATCTAATGATGAAGTCAATCAATTCTATAAAAGTGCTGATTATTATGTCAATGCTTCCTCCTCTGAATCTCAAGGCCTGACATTTATTGAAGCTTTAGCTTCGGGTACAAAATGCGTGGCGAAGTCCAATCCATATGTAGAGCACTTATTTGATTATCCTTGTTTAGGAACAACATTTAAAGAAGATGAAGATTTTGCGGAAGTTCTGATTCGTTATGCAGAAAGCAACGTTCCGGAAAATGAAGTCGTTCGCTCTGAAAAATTATATGAAGTTTCATCTGAAAATTTTGGAAAAAAAGTATTAAAATTTTATGAAAGAGCGAAAGAATACAGACTCGAAAATGAAGATCGTGAGGAACCGGCAACTAACAAATTACGAGTAAAATTTTTCAGAAAATAGCAGGTTCAAACATGATTTTCGTTTTATGTCAATTTTACAAACAATTATAAAGCCGAATGACTTTTTGATATAGAGGAATGGCAGTAAACTCTTTGAAGTTTTGGGTTTGCTCTATTTCTTTTTTATAAATATTATTTTTGATTTTTTTCTAAATAATGAAAATTTTCTGACCATTCTCTCATTTTTGTGATACAATTATCAACATAATATGTTATGAAGGAGAATGGAAATGGTAGAAATTGATTGGGCAAACTTAGGATTTGATTACATGTATACGCCTTTCCGTTATATAGCAACTTGGAAAGATGGCAAATGGGGCGAGGGGAAGCTGACGGGTGATAATGTTTTGCATATCAGCGAAGGATCTGCGGCTTTACACTATGGTCAGCAATGTTTTGAAGGATTAAAAGCTTATCGATGTAAAGATGATAGTATCAATCTTTTCAGAGTGGATGAAAATTCAAAACGTTTAAATAAAAGTGCCGAGCGTTTGAGAATGCCTGAGGTTCCGGAAGACATGTTTATTGATGCTGTGAAGAAAGTTGTTTTAGCCAATGATGAATATGTGCCTCCTTATGGTACCGGAGCGACACTTTATCTTCGGCCATTATTGATTGGTGTGGGGGATGCGATTGGTGTTCATCCTGCTCAAGAATATATTTTTACTGTTTTTTGCATGCCTGTTGGAGCTTATTTTAAGGGTGGATTGACACCAACAAACTTTATCACGTCAAAATACGACCGGGCTGCGCCAAATGGGACTGGAGCTTCAAAAGTTGGCGGGAATTATGCCGCTAGTTTGTTGCCGGGTGAAGAGGCTCATCAACGAAAATTTTCCGATTGTATTTATTTAGATCCGGCTACGCATACAAAAATAGAAGAAGTAGGCTCTGCTAACTTTTTCGGGATCACTCACGATGATAAGTTTATTACACCTTTATCTCCTTCGATCCTGCCAAGCATCACGAAGTATTCATTACTATATTTGGCTGAACATCGTCTGGGCCTGGAAGCTCTTGAAGATGATGTTTATATTGATGGTCTGGATGAATTTAAAGAGGCGGGAGCCTGCGGGACTGCTGCAGTTATATCACCAATCGGCGGCATCCAGAATGGTGATGACTTCCATGTGTTTTATAGTGAAACCAAAGTTGGTCCAGTAATAACAAAGCTCTATAATGAACTGACCGGGATCCAGTATGGGGATGTTGAAGCTCCTGAGGGCTGGATTTTTAAAGTAGAATAATAGTTAAAATCTTGGGACTGCTCCAAAGAGTTTTTAGTTCAACCCAATAAATAACAAAGCCTTAAATTTTAGAAAACCTATGAAATCATCTTCTAAATGTTGATTTCATAGGTTTTTTTGTGTTTTTTATCAAATTTGCTAAAATCAGTCAGCTATACCGTTTTTTATTCAAATTTAAAATGTAAGTAAAAGAAGAGCCAAAAAAACATTTGTCTCATTTATATTTTGGTATGCTCTGAAAATGATAGACAGTTTCAAAATTAAAAATTTCTAATTGCTTGAAAGTACAGTTGACGCGCTGCATGGGAAAATAGTTAATACATAGTTTAAGTGATGGCAGAATAGAAATGGCTGCGTTTTTTATTAAATATTTTAGCCTAAATTTTTTTTATGTGTGAAAAAAAATAATGATATTTATTGATATATGTGAAATATCTATATAAATTTTATTATGCTATACTTCTCATTAATCAAAAAGAAAGGACGGATGACGTTGATATCTATTAATGGTCTTTCAAAAAAATTTAATGATCATACTGTATTTAGCAACATTGATTTAAATGTAGATACTGGAGAAGTAATCACGTTAGTTGGACCAAGCGGAACTGGGAAAACAACGTTATTAAGATGTTTGAATTTTTTAGAATACGCTGATAAAGGTACGGTAAAAATTGATGATGTACAAATTCATTGTGATCAGAAAAAAGAAAAAGAGATTATTCGGTTAAGAAGAAAAACAGCAATGGTTTTTCAAAATTACAATCTTTTTAAAAACAAAACAGTGATTGAAAATGTTATGGAAGGATTAGTATATGTTCAAAAAATTTCAAAAAAGGAAGCACGTGTCATTGCAGAAGCAGAGATCGATAAGGTTGGATTATTTGAGAAGGCAAATAACTATCCGCATCAACTATCTGGAGGTCAGCAACAGCGAATTGCCATTGCGCGATCTTTAGCTCTAAAACCAAAAGTTCTTTTGCTGGATGAGCCGACATCTTCATTGGATCCGGAAAGATCGCGAGAAGTATTAAACGTTATTAAATTAGTAGCATCAACGGGTATGACCATGATTTTGGCCACACATGAAATGGAATTCGCTAGACAAGTCTCTTCACGAGTTGTTTTTATGGAGAATGGAGAGATTGTGGAAGCAGGTCACCCTGAACAAATATTTGAGGCTCCCCAAAAACAGCGAACAAGAGAATTCATCAATAAATTTCGAGATCCAATAAGTGCATGAAAGACGGAGGGAAAAGAATGAAAAAAATAATTATAACATTAGGCGTTGTATTTGGTGTAGCACTATTGTCTAGCTGTGCCAATTCATCGGCGGACACTAACAAAGAAAACTCAACTGATAAAAAAATTACTGTAGCGGTTGAAAACGATTCTAATCCGTTAAGTTATACAGATGAAAATGGCAAATTGAAAGGATACGAGGTTGACATTTTGAAGGCGATAGATAAGAATCTCAAAGATTATGACATAAAAATTGAAGCGGTTGGTGCTGATGCTACACAAGTCGGTGTGGATTCTGGTAAGTATGCTTTAATTGGTGGAGGTTTGTATAAGACAGAAGACAGAGAAGCAAATTATTTATTGACGGATGAAACATCTGGGGCGAGTGTTATAAAACTATTTAGAAAAGCAGGGTCGTCGATAGATAGTTTAGACGATTTAGTAGGTAAAAAAGTTGCACCTGTAACACCTAACGGAGGAATTTATAATTTGTTTAACGATTATAACACGGAACATCCAGATGCGAAAATTACGATCCAAACGAGTGAAAATGCGACAACGGCTGAAAAACTTCAAGGCATTGAAGACGGTACTTATGATGCCTTAGTATCTCCAGATAACACAGGAATTTCAGATACGATCAAAGGGTTAGGATTATCTATAGCAGCAGCGGATGAGCCAATAAAAGTGAATGGAACTTATTTTTTGCTTGGGAAAAACCAGAAAACTTTAAAAAAAGCCGTAGACAAAGCACTGAAAACACTGAAAAAAAATGGTGAACTTGCGAAAATTTCTAAAAAATGGTATGGCGAAAACATTTTTGATTACAAAATAACCGAAGACTAGAAAAAATGGAAGCGTGAATTAAATGAAATTTTCATATATCTTAGAAGCCTTTCCCAGGTTGATTGAAATGCTTCCTATGACAATTAGCCTTTTTATTACATCGGCATTTTTAGGCTTGCTCATCAGCATATTTTTAACAGTATGTGCACTTAGCAAAATAAAAATAGTTCGAACCATTACGAATATTTTTGTTTCATTCATGCGAAGCAATCCTGGCCTGATCCATATTCTTATTATTTATTTTGGCATACCTTTTTTATTTAAATTAATAGGATTTGATTTAAATTTTTTGGGAAAGTTTGGTTTTTCAGTTATTGCACTTTCTTTATATCATGCGGGAAGTATAACCGAAATTTTCCGGGCAGGGTATCAAACGATTGATATAGAACAACATGCAGCAGCAGCAAGTATTGGCATGACAAAATTTCAGAAAAACAGCAGAATCATTATTCCACAATTAGTTCCTATTGTATTGCCTATGTATACGAATGCATTAATCGATTTATTTGGTGATACTTCATTATTGTTTACTATTGGTTTAGTAGATATGATGTCAATGGGGAATATTTTAATTAGCAGGCGATACGGTATGAACAAATTGGAAGTGTATGTTGTGATTGCTTTAATTTATTGGGCAGTTATTTTACTAATGAACAGCGGGATCAAGCTAATTGAAAAAAAGATGGGAAATCATCTGCAGATTTAAGAATGAATGAATAAACTTTGTTAAGGGAGGAATAAAAAATTCAGAGCGTAATTGTTACATTAAAGAGCATTGCCTATGTTTTTCCCAAAACAATATTTCTGGCATTTGTGATTCTTATAATAGGAATTATTTTTGGACTGTTGTTGGCAATTATCAGACAGAAAAAAATTGTATTACTGAGTCAATTAGGCGAATGCTATGTGTCTTATATGCGATCAGTACCTTTAATAATCAATTTATTTATTGTTTCAAGTATTATTCCCAAGGCTTTTACCTGGATGTTTACTTTGAGAAATTGGAAATTTAATGAGGCGACTATTCCAAAATGGTTCCTTATAGTTTGTTGCTTTTCACTTCATCAGACGGCCATTCAATCAGAAAACATTCGAGGGTTATTTAAGTCGATTGACAAAAATCAAATCGATGCCGCTTATTCCATAGGATATACAAAGTTTGATGTCTATAGGCGCATAATAGTTCCACAAGTTTTTGCAACGGCTATTCCGATTTTTTTAAATTCCTTTGTTAAGTTGATTAAAGCAATGTCTTTAGGCTTTGCAGTGGGATTTGTAGATATTCTTGCCGCTGCAAAACTAGCTGCCGCATTACAAAATAGTCAGGTTCTATCTTATTTCACGGCTGCCTGCGTTTATTGGATCCTTTGTGGAAGTTTGACCTTTGCTATTGGTAAATATGAAGCTCATTTAAGATTTTGGAAAGAATAAAAGAAACCTGCTAATAAAAGTCAAGAGAAAATTTTTAAAGATTAAGCAGAAAAAAGAGTAACACAAATAAAGCCGGGATAAGGAAAATTTTTAAAACGGCTTATTCTGAATTCGTGATAATTCTATATTGAGTTAGGAA
>JAATEZ010000465.1 GCA_015655485.1 Lactobacillales bacterium
GGCCGTTAGGCTTTGAGCAAATTAGGAAATTGAATATGAATCGTTGTTTGATCCAAAAGAAATATTAGGTTTTCTTATTCTAAAATAAAGAGTAGATGTATTAAGGAGAACAGTATGCGTAAAAAGAAAAAAAAAATGGAAGAACATGCTGATGAAGGCTGGCTGCTTCCTTATTCTGACATGTTGACATTGCTTCTAGCTTTGTTTATTGTCATGTTTGCAATGGCCAAAGTCGACGATACCAAATTTAAAGCAGTCAGCAATCAGTTTCACATATTGTTATCCAGTGATAATAGCAGTGGTGGAGAAGGGCTCCTGGATTCGGAGAAAAAAGAAGATACAAAAACAATTGAATCAAAAGATATGACAAAAAAAGAAAATAATGTTCAGGCAGAAAAAAAACTCAAAGAAGAACTTGACGAAAAACAAATCACCGAAGCAGGCGATCAGATCAAACAAAGTCTTAATGAATCAGGTTATGGGAAAGATGTAGAAGTAAATCTTGAAAAGGAAGGATTGAGGATTTCTATCCAAAGCGGGATCTTGTTTGATTCTGGAAGTGCTGATATTTTGACTTCATTTGATCCGGTTATTTTAAAAATAGCCGATACCTTGCGCACGCTGAATAATGATATCGTGGTTGCCGGCCACAGTGACAACGTTCCTTTTGTTGGCAACGGCAAATTTCATTCAAATTGGGATCTGAGTGCTGCTCGAGCCATTTCCGTCATGAACTTCTTAGTGGATCAAGGAAAACTGGATCCAAGCAAATTTTCGATCCAGGCTTATGCAGAGTATCAGCCTAAAGTCACAAACAATACTCCTGAAGGACGTGCAGAAAACAGAAGAGTTGAGTTATTTATTCAGCGAAACCCCCCAAAAATAGACTAAAAAAACTAAACCTTTTTTATTTGAAATAAGGTTTAGTTTTTTTAGTTTTTAATTGGACTTCTAGTCAGATCCTGGATCACAATTTTTTCACTGGCTAATTGATAAACCTCACCAGCTTTGATATCCAATTTGACTAAGGCCTGATTTTTTTTATTGATGTTGCTGATCAATGGATATTTTATGATTTTTTTTTGCTGGTTCAAATAAAGCTGTCCGACAGCATTAAAACCTAAAATACGGATATAAGGCTTATCTCTGACAGCAAGGATCTCTTCACTTGTTATTTGATTTAAAACATAGGCGGACAGGCGCGAAAGCCGCACCCAGGTATAACGCTTAGTTTTGACTGTCCCAATAAACTCCTGAAAGCTGCCTGCCTGTTTTGCCGCCGACATCATTCTTTGCTCAAGTCCTTCAGTCATTTGGTAAATTTTTTTTAATGCCGTGGCCGAACTGGAAAGGAGCTGATACTTTAGGAACGGCCAGTGATCTTCCCAGCGGACTAAATAATTTTGCTTTAAATCCGCATAACTTCTATCAGGCAAACTATTTTTTATTAAATCAAAATCATTTTGAAAGACAGCTTTACGCACCGCTGTGGCACTAGCTATCTCTTGATTTTTCGAGAAAGAGCGGTCATGGTATTGTGAGCCGCTTCTTGAAACCGGCAAAAGACGCATTGGTTCATTATATTTAGAAGTCTCTTTAGCATAACTCATCGCCAATATATGATTAGGACTTGAAAAATCTATATCCAGATCCGGATAAAGTTCTCGAAAAACGGTTGCCATTTGTTGCGGATAATTCATTCCATTGTTTTTTAATTCTAAAAATTTACTTTCGATTTTTTTTTCATTCTGCTTATAAAAAGCTGCAAAAGCCGAATAATCAGGGGCCGGATCTGCATCAGTGCCGAAACAAAGATCCGTACATCCCAGCGCCTGTAAAAGTTGAATACTTCCTTTCGCAAAATAATCGGCCGATTGAACCGCAAAAGCAAAAGGCAATTCAACCACTAAGTCTGCCCCATTTTCTAAAGCAGCCTTAGTTCGCTGCCACTTATCCAAAATGGCCGGTTCTCCACGCTGTAAAAAGTTGCCGCTCATCACCACCACTAAACAATCACTTTGGCTCGATTCTCTGGCTTTTTTTAAATGATAGCGATGTCCATTATGAAATGGATCATATTCAGCTACTATGCCGCAACTTTTCATTTAAAAATTCTCCTTTAAATTATTTGGTTGAAAAAAATCGCTGCAAAAGCCGAAGAACACAAATCACCTTTGAACAATAAAGACAAACAAAAAAACGGTTACGGATCTCTCTATATTTGATTCTCTTAAACGTCAAATTAAAGCGATTTATGGCAAACAAAAAATAAACGTTTAGAGGTGTCATCTGGTGCCTGATCCTCAAAATCCGCCATGACCTCAACATCAGAAAAACCGGTATTTTCCAGCATCCGCAGATAACGATCAACTGAATAAGTTCGTTCTTCATGGAGCTCATCATAACGGGCAAACAAAGTTTCTTTAGTACGATCTGTCAAATCTTCCGGAATAAAGAAGCTCAAATAGTGCTCAACACTATGTTCCTTTTCTCCAGGATAGCTATCCCATAAAAAAGCAAAATCATCCGTTTGATAATGATAACTATACTCGTTAAATCCTTCATCGATCTGATAAATAGAATGTACATCAAAGAGAAAAATTCCCTCCTCATCCAGTGCTTGAAATACTTCGTCAAAAACCTGTTGAAGCTGCTGAGTATTTTCCATGTAACAAAGGGAATCTGAAAAGCAAGTAATTGCCTGATAGGTACCCACCTCGGACAAGTCTAACATATTTCCGGAAATAAATTGAACCGGCGCTTCTTCTTTTGCTGCCCGCTGGCTGGCTACAGTCAACATCTCTTCTGAAAAATCCAAAGCTGTTACATGAAATCCCTCTTTTGCAAAAGCAATAGCAAGGGCTCCAGTTCCGCAGGCTAATTCCAAAATTTCTGTCGTCCCCGGCAAAAAATGACGTTTAGAAAAGTCCAGCCATTTTTGATAAAGCTCATGATCCATTACTTCATCATAAATCCGCGCAAAAGTTTCATAAATCATGTTAGTCCACCCAAGCTGCTACAGGTTCCAGCGGAGCATCCGACCAAAGCTTCTCTAAATTATAAAAACTGCGTTCAGCTTCATGGAACACGTGAACAACTACCTCACCCAAATCGATCAGGACCCATTTAGCAGATTCTTTTCCTTCTACACGCTTGATCGATATGTTTGCTTCTTCTTCTTTTTCAATGATTTCATTAACGATCGCCTTGACCTGCCTTTCATTACTACCATGACAAATCAAAAAATAATCGGCCAAAAAAGAGATATCCTGCACATTTAAAGCAACAATGTCTTCTGCCTTTTTTGAGTCGGCAGCTTTCACTGCGATCTCTAATATTTTTTTACTTTCTATGATGATTCCCTCCATTATTCATTCGCGACCCAAGCATTAAACGTTTCTATAGTTTTCGGGTAGATTTTCTTTTCCTTCTCAATCAAATGCATCAAGGTATGTTTCGTTTCATAAGCAACAGCTTTATCCAGATCCATTAAGGCGATTTCTCTGGCTTCCTCTACTCCGGGAAAGTTCCGGCCCAACTCAACATAATCAGCAACATAAATCACCTTGTCTAATGAAGTCATCACTTTTGCTCCTGTAGTATGCAAACGGATCGCTGACAATATTTCCGGATCCTGGATCCCCAATTCCCGTTGAACTAGAAAAGCACCGATGATGCCATGCCAAATTTGATTGCCATAATCCAACAAGTCCAAGTCAAAGGCTTCTTTTTTAAGGATAAACTTCATTTCATCATCTGGACGCTCTTTTGCATAATCATGTGTCAAAGCAGCAATACTGGCTTTTTCCACGGAAACATCATACTTGGCCGCCAGACCGACCGCCATCTCTTCTACACCAAGTACATGCTTAAAACGCTTTTCACTCATTTGCATTTGTACTTGTTCTATGAGCCTTTGCCGATCATATACGATGTACTTGCCACTATAATCCGGCAGGTTATCCATTTTCATCTAAATACAATCCTTTCTCTTGAATATAGTTTAGTACCTCATCCGGCAGAAAGTATTTTACAGAACAGCCATGTGCGATTTTAGAGCGGATCACAGAGGAACTCAATTCCATTTCAGGAACATCGATCCAGATGATCGGCTGATGAGTACTTATTGAAAATTCAGGACGTCTGACACCAACGAATTGGACCAGTTGGCTTAATTCATCGATTCGATACCATTTTGGTAAATATTCTACCATATCTCCACCAATGATGAAATAATAATCTGTATCAGGATTTTTTTCTTTTAACTCCTTCATCGTATCATACGTATAACTTTTGCCGCCGCGTTCAATTTCCGCTGTTTCTATGGCTAAGACAGGATTGCCAATAACAGCAAGCTCGACCATTTTCAAACGATGGCTGGCAGAAATGGTCGGCTTAGCATCAACATGAGGCGGTAAAAAAGAAGGCATTAAATAGACTTTGTCAAGATCAAGCTGGTGATAAACCTGATCTGCAATGATCAAATGTCCCATATGAATAGGATTAAAGTTGCCTCCCAGGATTCCAACCTGCCTGCGTTGTATCTTTTGAGCACTTTGCGGTTCGATTTTTAATTCTGTATACATTGTCAATTTATTTTTAGAATTCATAGGTTCTTGCTTTCCTTTATTTCAATTTAGCGACTTCTGGACTAAATTTTTGATATTTTTCTTTTGAAGAGGCTTTGTATAGAACAATGACTCGACCAATGACTTGCGCAACTTCACAAGGCACCTGCTTTGCCATTTCTTCCGCTACTTCTTTTACTTCTTCTTCCGTATTTTGAAGCAAACTTATTTTGATCAACTCGCGTTTTTCTAGTGCCTCGCCGACTTGAATGACCAGAGCTTCACTCATTCCGTCTTTTCCAATTTGAAAAATCGGATTTAGGTGATGCGCCTGACTCCGCAGAAATCGCTTTTGTTTTCCTCTTAATGTCATTTTTTCCCTCTTTTCCTGACTTGAACTTTTATTAAATCAGTGCCTTGCGTCGTATAACTTCTACCCCTTTTGGGGCCCATCCGGCGATCACTGCCGGTTCAGTTACTGTGATCCAGCCCAGTCCGGCAAAAACAATGTCCGTCTTTTCTTTGACTGAAAATTCAAAACGGATCAGCTTAGGAAAATTTTCTACCTCATCTGATTGAGGCGGCTGCAGTAATCCGCCGCAGTGTTTTTCATAAAAACCATCAGCGTTCTCTAATTTAGTCCGGTGGATCAAAACATCATTCGAAACATATGCAATAAATGAGCTGCGCTCCCCTTGAATAAAATCAAACCGCGCTAATCCGCCCAAAAACAGTGTTTGTCCAGGATTTAATTGATAGGCCTTCGGTTTGATCTCCTTATTTGGAGAAATAATGCGCAGGTCTTTCTTCCCTAAATAATGAGCCATCTGGTGGTGATGAATGATTCCAGGAGTATCGATCAGAAAATGCCCATCATCCAAGGGGATTTCAATTTTATCCAAAGTCGTTCCCGGAAACTGCGAGGTCGTGATCAACTCCTGTACTCCCGCAGAAGTATGAATGATTTGATTGATCAAAGTCGACTTGCCCACATTGGTCACGCCAACAACATAGACATTGCGGTTTTCGCGATAAGTTTCGATTTTTTCAAGCAGTCCAGCCATCTCTGATTTTTTCTTAGCACTGGTCAGAAGAATGTCAACCGGTCGTAAGCCGGCCTCATGAGCACGTTCCCTCATCCATTGAGTCATCTTTCCTCTTTTTAATGATTTCGGTAAGATATCTACTTTGTTTCCAACTAATAACACCGGATTATCCCCAACAAATCGATGCAGTCCCGGAATAAGGCTGCCATTAAAATCAAAAATGTCTACTACATAAACGATCAGTGCATCCTCGGCAGCGATCCCCGATAGCAGATGCAAAAATTCATCGTCATTTAACTGAACATCCTGGATCTCATTGTAGTGGCGCAAACGAAAACAACGCTGACAATAAACTTCATCTGCTTCTTGTGCCTTTTGCAGTGCGGCTTTCGGAGTATAGCCTTTTTCTTGCGGTTCCGTTGTTTGAATAGCAGCACCGCAACCAATACAGCGTAATTCTTCTATCATAATAGATTCTGTCTCCATTTCATTTCTGGGTACTGTTTTACTAAATAATTTTTTACAAACCGTTCTAACCAGCGATTGATCCTTGTGTTCCAAGCGTCTGTTTCAACAATTGGTTTTACAAGAACTGTCCGGATGCCTGCCCCATTTGCTCCGCGAATATCTGTCAGAAGCTGATCCCCCACCATGAGCAATTCTTCCTTTGACAGACCCAGCTCCTTCTCAGCTTTTTTAAATCCTCGCTTAAAGGGTTTCATTGCCCGGGAAATAAATGTCAGCCCCAGGCGGCTTACTACTCGTTCAATTCTGGATTCCTTATTATTAGAGATCACGACGACGGGAATTTCTGCTTCTTTCATCTGCTTGATCCAATTGATCAGCTCAGCACTTCCATCAGGATCATTCCAGGCGATAAGGGTATTATCTAAATCTGTCAGAACTGCCTTGACACCTATTTTTTTTAGCTGTTCTGGTGTTATTAGATAAACAGCTTCCAACATCCAGGTTGGTTTAAACATAGAAAACATGGGAACTCCTCTCAGACAGCCAGATATTTATCAATTAAATATCCGCTTTATACTTTAATCATCACGACTTTGCATAAAAACAGGAGCACTCCGAAAAGTACTCCTTGATCGTTCCATATTCATTATACTGCATTTCATCCTATATTTCATCTATTTCACACGAAGTCTCTTGCAATAAACAGGAATTTTAAAGAAAAAAATAATTTTTCCTCATTTATTATAATATTTTAGACAGGAAATCGATCGTTCTTGCATTTTGCGGATGGTCAAAAATTTCTTCCGGCGTTCCTTCTTCGGAGATCTGTCCCTCATCCATAAAAACAACCCGATCGCCTACTTCTTTGGCAAAACCCATTTCATGAGTGACGATCACCATAGTCATTCCTTCATCTACAAGGTCTTTCATGACTTTCAACACTTCTCCTACCATTTCAGGATCTAAAGCAGAAGTAGGCTCATCAAATAACATGACCTCAGGCTGCATGGCTAAGGCCCTGGCTATAGCAATCCGCTGCTGCTGCCCGCCTGACAGAGATTGCGGATAATCATTAGCTTTCTCTTCTAAACCAACTTTACGCAACAGTTCCATGGCGATCTTTTGAGCCTCATCCGAACTGATTTTCTTGACTCTGATCGGAGCCAAACAAAGATTTTCCAAAACAGTTTTATGCGGAAATAAATTGAATTGCTGAAAGACCATTCCCATTTTTTCACGAATCTGAAAGATATCATTTTTCTTATCTGTGATATTTGCTCCTTCAAAATAAATCGCTCCGCTCGTCGGTTCTTCCAGCAAATTCAGGCAGCGCAAAAAAGTACTTTTTCCTGAGCCTGAAGGGCCGATCACGACAATAACATCTTTTGTATTTACTTTATAATTGATTCCACGCAAAACCTCATTGTTTCCGAAGCTTTTATGCAGGTCTTGAACATCTATTAATAATTTGCTCATAAACTCTTCCCTTTCTCAGCGATGGTAACCTTTACCTAATTTTTTTTCAAATCGTGCCAGGACCCGTGAAGTCGTAAAGGTTAAAACAAAATAAATCGCAGCAGCCACTAAAAGTGGTTCTAATCCTAAAAATGTGGTAGATTGAACGGCTTGCGCATTGAAAAGCAATTCATAAATACCCACAGCAGAAAGAAGAGAAGAGTCCTTGATCACCGTGATAAACTCATTTCCTAAGGCAGGCAAAATATTACGGATAGCTTGCGGCAATATGATAAAGCGCATCGTATCCAGCCGCCGTAAGCCCAGAGAAAAGGCAGCTTCGCTTTGTCCATAATTCACTGCGTTGATCCCACTACGAACGATTTCCGCCACATAAGCCCCCGAGTTCAAAGAAATCACGATCATTCCCGGAACCAGACGTGACAGATCTGTACCAAAGAAAAGAACTTCAGGTATCGGCAGTTTTCCAACCATCAGCAATATCCCAATGAGTATTTGCAGAAACATTGGTGTTCCTCTGAGTATTTCAATATAAATATTAGCAAACCAACGAAAAGGAGGAACTTTCGATAACTTCATCAAACACACAAAAACTCCTATGATCGTACCAAACACGACTGTCACTACTGAAATTAGCAAAGTAACAAAAGTGCCTGTTACAAAATAAGGATAATATTTTGCTAAAAAGGAAAAATCCACGATAAACGCTCCATTCTTTTTTTATTAGGAAAAGGCAAAAAAACTCATCTTGCCCTTTAACTATTCAAATAAGTTTATGACTTATGACCAAGAAAATCAATTATTTTTTAATAAAAGATAAAAAAAAATAATATGAGTCAATGGTTGCAGCAAAGAAAGACTGAGCAATTCTTTCAGATCCTGAAAATTTGCCTTTTTTTTCGGCCATAGTTCAACAAAAATTCGTGATGTTGCTCATCACTATCAATTTTCTTTTGCTATGGCTCAAGGGCAGACCTGCCTCATTCAGCTTTTCTGTGTCCGGCTTCATGAGGCAGGTCTATCGGCAAAAAGATAAATTTTTGCAAAGATAAAA
>JAATEZ010000485.1 GCA_015655485.1 Lactobacillales bacterium
TATTTTTATATGAAAAATTTAACTTGACAAAAATGATTTTGTTTTGGTGAAATTTTATTTAATGCAAAAATTGCTAATGTCCTAGAAGTTGACAGCTCCGCGAAGTGATCGATTGAAAATGTTTTCTAACAATAACTTCTTCAAACAAGCTTTCTTCGCCGCATTTTTCTTTTCATATTTTCAAAAAGAGTTGAAGAGTTCTCCTAATAATAACAAAATAAAAAACTTGTCCCATGATTCAATTGAATGTCATAATAAATTCTTATGTCAAAAAACATCGTGGGAACAGTACAAAAATTCTCATAAATATTTCTGCATGCCAATTTGCGAAGCTCACAAGACAATGATTTCAATATGAAAAATTAAATTGTCTCATAAATTTGCGAGTGCACACTGTCAATATACAAATTTCTTATTGAAATCGAAAAATTTATCTACACAAAAATATGATCTGATGGATCGCGAAAAAAAAAAACACAAATGAATCGATCTATCAAACCGTGTGTTAAAGTCAATAATTGAATTCGTCAATATAATTTGCAAGAGGATTACAATATTTTTTTAATGTAGATACCTGTCTGTTAACCGATCAATAATTTTTCAATTGACGATGGCTGTAATAGATGATTCCAGTCCGAACATTATAGTCGTTGCTGTGGATCACCCATGCATAAACCAACAACAGCAAAAAAAAAATTGTCGATTTAAATATTGAAATCAACGCCATGAAATATTTATTGTTTTTGAATATCCCCGGGGCCATTAACGACTATCGAATCAGATTTATCAAGCGTGAATATTGTTTGAAAAAAAAAATAGAGTGAAAGAAAGAGAGAGAAAAATAATTTCAGAGAAAAGATCTTTGAAACCTAGATAATTATCGCGCTCACATTGGGGCGATTCATTGTAGGCTGTAATAATTTTAGATTGACTAGCCTCGTAGATATAGTAGTGTGATCAGACATTTATGTCTGCTGATGAACGATGAACAAATATTCAAAATTAAAGTTTTTTCATTCGAAAGCAACAAAAAAAAAATTGCACATTGAACAATGTGTTTGCTAAAGAAATTAGAAATAAACGGAATTGCGATATACCATTCGGTTGTGTTCGTAACTAAGGTGAATATTTTACATGTTCGCTCTGCGGTTACTTTTTAGTTTGGTAGATTCAAAATAGTTTTGACTTATCGAAATATATGTCAAATTCTTACAAATTCAAAATTGTTGGCGCACTAAACATGTGAATTGATATAATTATTCGAGAAACATGAAACTTTTTTCTTTTTTTAAACAATTCATTTAGGTTGTATACATCGATTATACAGCAAAGAAAAAGAAATTGGAAGCTTTCAATTAATTTCTATTTAATTTCTAAAATATCGTAATTATTTTTTTGAGTTTGTGCTCTTTGAGCGGAAAGACTGACAGGCTTGCTGTGGGCATGTCGTCAGTTTTTTTTTTTGAATGAAATTTCATCATTGCACCAACCTGTAACAGACATGAGAGCCGTTGAAAAATTCTCCTCGGCGGCTAGCTGATAAAGTTTCAGTTTTAGTAGGATTCAAATTATTTTTATGAAAAATTTAAATAAAAATCTATCGACATGAGGGCATTGTACTACTTTAGGCAAGAGTCAGCAAAGGTGGAAAAAGCAAAGGAAAAGCTGCAGGGTCCGATAGTTAAAGTTTTGACGACTATCGACCGACAGATAAGTGCGACTACACAGAAGAAAGTTCACCAATAGAAATGATTTTATTAAATTGATTTGACCAACGAGTCTGCCGATCGATACAGCACTTAACGTTATTACAGGAGAACAATGCAAAAGATTCTTTTCTAGTCATGTGACACTTTGAAAAATGTCGATAATATCAATTGACTGAAATTATCGATAATTGATTATCAAAAATATCGATATATTGAAAATTATCAAAAATTATCAAAATATCACTTTTTGATAACTATCAAATATCGGGTTTTCAGCCCCAAAATATCGAAAATATCTTTTCACATTTTTTGTAGTGTAAAATTGACATGTAGGTTACATGCACAATGATAAGACCAATTTTTTGACTCAAATCAGTGTTTAAGGGCTGAGTAAACTTTGATGCTACCAAACCAAAGAATCAAACGAAGTAAAGAACATTCGCAATTTTACTCACAATTTATCATTTTTTAATTAAATTATTTAAATGTCTTTTTTTATCCTGTAATAAAAGATGGTTTTTGAGTTTTTTTGGATTTCCCACGAAAAAATTTACTTGAAAAATAATTTTTTTCCAGCCGTTTTCAGCCGGCTGAGCCTGTTTTTGACCAGTCTCACGGCTGGCGGCTAGCCTCGACAAAAATGAATCGGCTGCGGCTAGCTGGTCGGCTGATTTTCGGCGGCTCTTAGGTCTGACCTGTAA
>JAATEZ010000486.1 GCA_015655485.1 Lactobacillales bacterium
AGCCGGCCTTTTTCCAGAACGTAGACATAATCAGCGTAGTCGGCCTCTTCTAAATAATGAGTCGTCAGAAACATAGCTAAATTATTTGCTGATTTTAAAGTGTTTAAAATATCCCAGACTTCTTTTCTAGCCTGAA
This sequence comes from Lactobacillales bacterium, assembly GCA_015655485.1. Taxonomy (GTDB): domain Bacteria; phylum Bacillota; class Bacilli; order Lactobacillales; family Vagococcaceae; genus JAATEZ01. Next base: position 137 of record JAATEZ010000486.1, read on the forward strand.
TATCCAGGCCGGTCGTTGGTTCATCCAGAAATAATATTTTGGGAGAATGAATCAAAGCTCTGGCAATATCCACTTTTCTCCGCATCCCTCCAGATAAATCGCCATATTTTTTTTGTGCAAAATCTTTGATATGAGTCAATACCATTAAGGCATCAATTTTTTCAGCAGAGATATCCTGTTAAAGTGCGGCGCGGATTTTCAAGTTTTGGATCACAGTCAGTTCATTATCCAGAATACTTTCCTGAAAAACAACTCCGATGGCTTTCTTTTTCATATACGGTCTGGCACCGCCCATTCCTTCAAATTTGATTTTCCCGGAAGTCGGCAGAATTGTGTTTGTCAGCATTTTGATGGTTGTCGATTTTCCTGCTCCATTTGTGCCTAAATAAGCAGTCAATTCCCCGGACCTGATTTTGATATTCAGAGAATCAACGGCTAAGGCATTTTTATATTTTTTCGTGAGATTTTTTGTTTCGATCAACAGCATAGCGATTCCTCCTTTTGTTTAATCATAAATAATCAACTATTAAAAGAGAAGGCAAATGCGTTCACTGGTCAATTCCAGGCGGCAGCTGGTAATGAATGCGTTTTATAAAAGGATTTGAATGGCGGATATCGAAAAAAATAGTAGGATCTTTTTTTGATAAGTCGAACGATTTAACGTTTTTGGTCTGCTGCGCTGAAGCAACTGAAAGCAAGGGTCGATCACAAAATCCTGCATCTAATAAAACCCGCCGCTTCTTTTACGGATCTGAAATTTTATGCTACAATAGTTCAGGAAAAGAAAGAGGGAGCAGATGTTCATGAATCTTTTAGCTATTGACACTTCTAATCAAGTTATGACGGTCACTGCTTGTCAGGATGAAAAAGCCTTAGGTCAAATCCAATTGAATTTTTCTAAAAATCATAGTACGACTCTTATGCCGGCCATTAGTTCATTGATGGAAACTATTCACTTGAAACCTCATGATTTAACCAGGATCGTTGTTGCCAAAGGCCCGGGTTCCTATACCGGCTTAAGAATCGGCGTGACGACGGCTAAAACTTTGGCCTGGACACTGAAATCCGAATTAGTAGGGGTATCCAGCTTAGCGGTGGTGGCAGCGCAATGTAAATTTTTTGACGGTTTGATCATCCCGATATTTGATGCGCGCAGGAAAAATGTCTATTCTGGAGCCTATAAATGGAAAAAAGGCCGTTTTTTGCAAGTGATCAAGGATCAGCACATAGCGATCAAACAGTGGCTGACTTTGCTGCAGCAAATGGCAGAACCAGTGTTGTTTGTGGGAGAAGACGCCTCATTATTTTTAGAAGAAATAACCGAGTTTTTTTCAGAAGCAGCTGTTTGTAAAGAGAGGACGATAAATATTCCAAATGGACTCAGTCTGGCTCAATTAGGCATGGAGCAGCAGCCTGTTGAGGACATACATGGATTCCTGCCTGCTTATTTAAAATTAGTGGAAGCAGAAGAAAAATGGCTGGAAACTCATAATGATGAGGGAAAAAATTATGTGGAAAGAATCTAGTTTGCTGCGCTGGTTTTTGCGGATTTTATCCAAGAAAAAGAATGTTTTATTTTTACCTAAACAAATCAAAATCAAAAAAGAACTGCTTACGATGCGAACGGTAAAATATCGGGATATAAAGGATCTTTTGTCTGTCGAAAGAGAAGTATACGCAGTGGATATTCCTTGGAATCGCACGGCTTTTTTTATGGAACTAAGCAGCGATGTGCCTCATCTTTATTTGCTGGTAGAAAGTACGCAAGAGGTCATTGGCTTTATCGGCTGCCGTTTTGAAAGCGGAGATGCTCATATCACCAATTTTGCTGTCCGTCCGCGTTATCAGGGAGCTGGGATAGGAACGCTGTTCATTGCTGAAATAAAAACAATGGCGAAACAATTAAAGTGTCATCAATTATCCCTGGAAGTCCGCCTGAGCAATAAGGATGCTCAGCGGCTGTATCGGCAGCTGGGTTTTGTTTCAAAATCAATCAAGCAAGATTATTATTTTCAAGATAAAGAAGACGCATTAGATATGGTCTTTCTGATTGGCAGGAAAGAGGAATGATTTTTGGGAAAGAAGCTTTTGAAGCCCGTTTTTTAAGTAAAAAGCTATGGCGGCTGAGCCAAAGAGCTTTCGGCAGCAGAAGTTCTTGGAGTGAGGAACAGTTTTTTGAAGACCTTTTACTAGAAACCAGCTGCTATTTTCTTGAATTTAAACAAAAGGAGCTGATTGGATTTTTGCAGCTGCAAATTGTTTTAGATTCGGCCGATGTCTTGAATTTAGCAGTAGCTCCGGACTATCAAAGAACTGGCTCTGCCTTTAGTCTGATGAAAGAAGCTTTGGAAGAATTAAAAGAAAGAAAAGTAAAGGAACTGTTTTTGGAAGTACGTGATTCCAATCTTCCGGCTATTCATTTGTATCAGAAAATAGGGTTTGATTTGCTGGACCTGCGTAAAAATTATTATGATCATCCACGGGAAAATGCACTTTTAATGAAACTTGAAATAAATTGAGGGGTGAAAAAATGTCTTATCCTATTAAAGAACGCGCACTTATTTTAGCGGTTGAAAGCAGTTGTGATGAGACGAGTGTTGCCGTAGTTGAAAATGGCCGAAAAATACTATCCAATGTTGTCGCTTCACAGATTTTGAGCCATAAAAGATTTGGCGGAGTAGTACCCGAAGTCGCCAGCCGCCACCATGTGGAACAGATCACGATCTGCATGGAAACAGCACTTATTGAATCCGGGGTATCCCCAAAGGACTTAAGCGCCGTTGCGGTGACTTATGGGCCGGGCTTAGTCGGAGCACTCTTGATTGGTATCAGCGCGGCGAAGGCTTTTGCCTGGGCTAATGATCTGCCTTTGATCCCGGTCGATCATATGGCCGGTCATATTTATGCGGCCAATTTTGTTACTCCATTAAAGTTTCCTTCTATGGCGCTATTAGTCAGTGGCGGGCACACAGAGCTGGTTTATATAGAAACAGAAGGTTCTTATAAGATTATTGGTCAAACCAGGGATGATGCAGCCGGGGAGGCTTATGATAAGGTAGGCCGCGTTTTGGGCCTTAGTTACCCAAGCGGGAAACAACTGGATGAGATGGCTTATTTGGGGCAGGACACTTTCCATTTTCCCAGAGCTATGATCAAAGAAGCGAACTTTGATTTCAGCTTCAGCGGGTTAAAAAGTTCATTTATCAATATGGTCCACAATTCGGAACAGCGCGGGGAAAAATTAAATCCCAATGATTTAGCTGCAAGTTTTCAACAGAGTGTGATAGAAGTATTAACAGTTAAAACGCTGCATGCTTGTCAAAAATATCCGGTGAAGCAATTGATCATTGCCGGTGGCGTCGCTGCAAATCAGGGCCTGAGAGCAAAGATGAAGCATGATTTTTCTGAAAAATTGCCGGAAACAGAGCTTATTTTTCCGCCAATAAATCTTTGCGGAGATAATGGGGCAATGATTGGTGCGGCCGCATTTGTTGAGGCAAGGAAGGGTCACTTTGCAGGAGGGGATCTGAATGCGGAACCGGGATCAAGTTTTTCAGAAGAATTTTGATGCTTGTCTATGAATGAATCAATGACAGATCCAAACAAATTGGGAGAATTTCCTTGAAATCAACTCTTACTTATTGTATACTAGCAAAGGTACTGCGAAAGTTGTACTAATCCACATTATTGTTGATTTATAGAGGAGTGCTATTCATTATGATAGTTCTTTATAAAGATGAAACAATAAGAGGGCAAAAAAACTAAATGAGAAGAGGAAACAAAAAATGGCAGTAATCTCTATGAAACAATTGCTTGAAGCCGGTGTACATTTTGGTCACCAAACTCGTCGCTGGAACCCTAAGATGAAGAAATACATTTTTACAGAAAGAAATGGTATTTATATCATCGATTTGCAAAAAACAGTCAAATTAGCGGATGAAGCTTACAATTATATGAAAAATGTTGCTGAAGACGGCGGAGTAGCTTTGTTTGTTGGAACAAAGAAACAAGCTCAAGAAGCAATCAGAGACGAAGCGATCCGTTGCGGTCAATATTATGTGAATCATCGTTGGTTAGGCGGAACATTGACTAATTGGGATACGATCCAAAAAAGAATCGCTCGTTTAAAAAATATCGCAAAAATGGAAGAAGATGGAACTTTTGCTGTTCTTCCTAAAAAAGAAGTTGTCGGACTAAATAAGGAACGTGAACGTCTTGAAAAGTTTTTAGGCGGGATCGCTGATATGCCTAGAATTCCTGATGTGATTTTTATTGTGGATCCTCGTAAGGAACGTATTGCCGTTCAGGAAGCAAGAAAATTGAATATCCCTATCGTTGCGATGGTTGATACCAATTGTGATCCTGATGAGATCGATGTAGTGATCCCTTCAAATGATGATGCGATTCGTGCTGTTAAGCTGATTACCGGTAAAATGGCAGATGCATTTATTGAAGGTCATCAGGGAGAAGACGAAATCGTTGAAGAAGTTTTTGTTGAAGCGGCTGTTGAAGAATCAAATGAAGCAGCTTCCATTGAAGAAATCGTTGAAGTTGTTGAGGGCAATAACGAATCAGCAGAATAATTAAAAATAGGATGTCTCAAAGGCTATTGTAAGAAGGCGAAAAGAAGTAGCCCCGGATCCCCTTTGAGACTTTTTTCGAATAAAAATTAGGAGGATCATTAAAAAATGGCTAATATTACAGCAGCTATGGTAAAAGAATTACGCGATTTGACCGGTGTCGGCATGATGGATGCAAAAAAGGCGTTAGTAGAAGTAGAAGGAAAAATGGAAGAAGCAATTGACCTTCTAAGAGAAAAGGGAATGGCCAAGGCTGCTAAAAAGAACGATCGGATCGCAGCTGAAGGTCTTTCTGCCGTGTACGTTGAAGGAAATACAGCAGCAATCGTTGAAATAAATTCTGAAACAGATTTTGTTGCTAAAAACGAAATGTTTCAAAACCTGGTTAAGCATGTGGCTAAGGAAGTCGCAGACCATCAACCAGCTGATCTGGCGGCTGCACTTGAGATCAAGACAGAAAAAGGAACGATCGGTTCTGAAATTTTAGAAGCGACCACTGTTATCGGTGAAAAAATAAGCTTCCGTCGTTTCGCGGTCCTTGCGAAAGACGATCAATCGGCTTTTGGCGCTTATTTGCATATGGGCGGCCGGATCGGTGTTTTAACGGTTTTAGAGGGGACAACAGACGAAGAAACAGCTAAGGATGTTGCCATGCACGTAGCTGCGATCAATCCTCGTTATATCACAAAGGAAGAAGTTCCGGCTTCAGAATTAGAACATGAAAAGGCCGTTCTTACAGAACAAGCTTTAAACGAAGGCAAGCCGGCCAATATCGTTGATAAAATGGTTCAGGGCCGGATGCACAAATTTTTAGCTGAAATTTGCTTAGTGGATCAGCCCTTTGTAAAGGATCCGGATCTGACTGTTGAAAAATATTTAGCTGCTAAAAACGCAACTGTAAAATCTTTTGTTCGTTTTGAAGTGGGCGAAGGTATTGAAAAACGTGAAGATAATTTTGTGGATGAAGTGATGAGTCAAGTAAATAAGTAAATGGATCATTGAGAATAGTTGGGGACGCACGGATCAAAGTCAATGTGCGCTCCCTTTTTTTAGGCAAAAGGGCATAAAAATAATGTAGAATGCATGAATAGTGTGCTAAAATATAGCTAGAAGAAAATTTGGAGGGACTAAATTTATGTTAAAACCTAAATACCAAAGGATCATATTAAAAGTAAGCGGAGAAGCTTTAGCAGGAAATGAAGGCTTTGGAATAAAACCTCCAGTTATTGAAAAAATTGGTAAAGAGATAAAAGAAGTTCATGAACTAGGGATCGAGATAGCTATTGTAGTAGGCGGCGGCAATATTTGGCGCGGCAATGTGGGAGAACAGATGGGAATGGAGCGCGCCCAAGCAGATTACATGGGCATGTTAGCCACCATCATGAATGCTTTGGCCCTTCAGGATACACTGGAAAACCTGGATGTTCCTACGCGTGTTCAGACTTCAATCGAAATGCGCCAAATCGCTGAGCCTTATATTCGGCGGCGCGCTATTCGTCATATGGAAAAAGGCCGTGTTGTCATTTTTGCCGGCGGGACGGGCAACCCGTATTTTTCTACAGATACTACAGCCGCTCTGCGGGCAGCAGAGATCGGAGCGGATGTCATTTTGATGGCCAAAAATAACGTCGATGGAATTTATTCAGCCGACCCTAAAATAGATGCGAATGCGGAGAAGTTTTTCGAATTAACGCATTTAGAAGTAATATCCAAGGGCTTGCAAGTCATGGATTCAACAGCAAGTTCATTAAGTATGGACAACGATATACCGTTAGTAGTTTTTAATTTAAATGAGCCGGGGAATATTAAAAGAGTCTGTCTAGGTGAAAATATTGGAACAACTGTAAGGGGGAAATGATCATGGGAGAAGATATTTTAAAAGTAACGAAAGAAAAAATGCATAAGGCTGAACAGAGCCTGCAACGTGAGCTGGGACAAATTCGTGCTGGAAGGGCCAACGCCAGTTTGCTGGACCGCATTCAAGTCATCTATTATGGAGCGCCGACACCGCTGAATCAAATGGCATCGATCACTATACCGGAAGCACGAGTGCTCATGATCGCTCCTTTTGATAAGAACATCATCAGTGATATTGAAAAAGCTATTTTATCAAGCGATATCGGCATCAGTCCGACGAATGACGGCAATGTGATCCGTTTGGTTATTCCGCAATTGACGGAAGAGCGAAGAAAAGAACTGGCTAAAGATGTAAAAAAATCGGCTGAAAACGCTAAAGTAGTCGTACGTAATGTCCGCCGCGATACCATGGAAGAACTAAAAAAATCTCAAAAAAATAATGAATTGACTGAAGATGATCTGCGTGATATGGAAAAACAAGTTCAAAAAATAACGGATGACAGCATAAAAAACGTCGACAAAATCACTGCGGATAAAGAAAAGGAATTATTGGAAGTATAAATTAAAGGTGGAATCCAAAAGTGTTCAGCTTCAAGAAAAAAATAAGAATATCCGGAAAAAAATTTTTCATATTTTCTGGATAGTTTGAGATTATTTCTAAAGAAACTGTTTTTGGCCCACTGTTTATTCCTATTTAAGACTGGCTCATTCATTTAAAACGATGAATGAGCCATTTCCTTTATTTATATAATAAAAATCAACAGCCATGAGAGAAACGATTCTCATGACTTTTTTTGTCTTTCACGTAAATCAGAGCTCTCAAAGAAGATGGAGCTATAGGAGGATCGGATATCCGGTTAGTGATGTGCCCTAAAATCCAAGATGGAAATTAATCAGTGATCTGCTGATTTCGTCTTCTGTGATGCCAATATATCTTTTGGTGATCTTCTCACTGCTATGGCCGAAAATTTCCATTAAAGTTGCAATGTCGCGAGTATTTTTATAGTAGTGATAACCAAAAGTTTTCCGTAAAGTATGTGTGCCGATATCATTTCTTTCTAATGTATCTGCGACTTTTTCAAACATCTGATAAACTGTATTTACTTTGATATGACCGCCTTGTCTGCTTGGGAAAAGATAGTCCTCTATCATCATAGAACTTGTATAATCACTAATGATCCCTTGAAGTTCTGAAAGATATAAAATTCTGGTTTTTCCAGTTTTTTTTTCTACGATTTTGGGATTTGTGGAACTAGTGATATCATTTACTTTTCTGCAAACAATATCAGACATTCGTAATCCTGTATTGATCCCAAAGAGAAAAAGAAAAACATCTCTTTTAGCAAAATTATTTCTTTTCAAGCAATATATAAAATCGTCAATTTCCTTTTTAGTTCGCAAGGGTTGTACGTTGTATGGCATTTTTTTACCTCAATTTTATAAAAGATAGCTATATACTAACATAAATTAGGAGCTGAATGATAATAAAAAACGTTATTTATTTTCAAAAAAAAGTCAGCACATTTTTATTGACAAAAAGAGGTACTGAGACAGGCAGAAAAGGCTAAAATTAAAGAAAAATATAAAATACTAAATGAATATTTGCTTCAATAGAATTCAAGAAATGTTGTCAAAACAAACGGAAATTATTTTAAAAAAATGTTTTTTTAAATGTTTATCTTATTTATTATATAAAATAAATGAGATATAGCTAAACCGAATTTTTCTTATTCATATGAAATTAATAACTAGAATACTGCTTTGACAGCTTTTTTTTAAGATATTAAAATAAAAAATTTATTTTTTTAATCATTAGGAATTTACCCGGGATTTTTATGGTTACTTTATTAAATGATATTTAAAATACTGTTGTGACGGAACAATGGATTTTTTTTTATGCTCAAATCCAGTTTTTTTGAAATGTCATTTAGAGTTTTTTCTAGCTAAAAACCCTTGAAATAGAGGTTTTTACTTCATTATTTTGTCAATAAAAGTGTACTGATCAGAAACATTCCATTTTATTATTCAGCAGTTGGGAAAAAATAGTTCAATGATTGGATACTCCATTTGCTTTGAAAATAAGGAGGTCGATAAAGAATGTCAATTTGTGGATACAATCTAAAGAAAACCGAATTTTTACTAAGAAAATGGCAGTACTTTCTTAAGGAAGCCAATAAACTGAGCGAAGGAGAACAGGTAAAAAAACAAATTTTGATCGAATCTTTAGCAACTTTAAATGAACAAGAGTTGCATTTTCTAGAAGGAAAGTATTTGTATACGAAAAAAAAAAATTTCGACAGTGATCTTAAAGTTGCCGAAAAATATGGCATGACCTACAGCGATTTTCATAAAAAGAAAAGGATCATCGAAGAAAAATTGACAAATACAATTATACTCAGTTTAAATAAAAAAAATCATATCCATTTTTACTATGACAAATAGAACTAATGAGAAATAACATTTTTTTTGATTTTATTATTTATATTAATAACAGGCAGCTGTTGTGCACTTTGCTTATATGGAGCAAAAGGGCGCAACAGTTTTTTTTGCTAAAACGGCCGCACTTAACGAAAAAATTCACATGAAAAGTCGACGTTTCTTTAAAAAACGAAGGAGGAAAAGCCTCAGAATTTACGACTTTATGTAATTTTTTTGATAATATTCCCTTTTTCATAGGCTTTTTCTTCAGTTTTTGCTACAATGTATTAGATATATGAAATAGTAAGTTAATAGATCCAATAGGAGGAGAAATAATGTTTCGATTTTTTCCGGAAAAAAAGAAAAATACTGTGATAGAATCAGAAACTGCTTTTGATGCTAAGGGAAAGATCCCCAAACATGTAGCGATCATTATGGATGGCAATGGCCGTTGGGCTGAAAATCGTCGTTTGCCCAGAGCGGCGGGACATAAAGAAGGAATGAACACAGTAAAAAAAATTACTGTTGCAGCCAGCCGGATGGGTATTAGGGTTCTGACGGTCTATGCTTTCTCCACGGAAAATTGGAAGCGGCCAACCGATGAAGTCAACTATTTGATGAAGCTGCCGGTTGATTTTTTTGATACATTTGTTCCAGAATTGATCAAAGAAAATGTCAAAGTCGAAGTCATGGGCTATATTGATTTTTTACCCGTTCATACCCAAGCGGCAGTTCGGGACGCAATCGCTCAAACTGCCGGTAATACGGGCATGGTTTTGAATTTTGCATTAAACTACGGCAGTCGGGCCGAGATAGTTACAGCCACTCAAAATCTGGTGACTGATTTTCGCAAAAATGATTTGCCTGTCACTTCGATCACCGAGGAAATATTTGCGGATTATTTAATGACCAATAAATTAAAAAAGGAATGGCAGGAACCTGAATTACTCATTCGGACGAGCGGTGAAGAAAGGATCAGTAATTTTTTGTTGTGGCAGATCGCCTATAGTGAGTTGTACTTTACAAATGTTTGGTGGCCGGATTTTGATGAATCGGCATTAAAGGAAGCCGTTGGATCTTTCCAGCATAGAGACCGCCGTTTTGGAGGAGTAAAAAAGAACATGAAAGAAAAGGGTAAAGGAGAAAAAAGAACATGAAACAAAGAGTGATAACCGCAGTGATCGCATTGATTTTTTTTATCCCAGTTATTTGGTATGGAGGAATGGCTATCGAAATCGTTGCCGCCGTTTTAGCTGCCATTGGAGTTTATGAATTATTTCGTATGAAAGGATTGCAACTGCTTAGTTTTGAGGGCGTTCTGTCCGTAGCCGGAGTCATTCTATTAGTCCTGCCAAAGGACAAATGGTTCTTTTTTATGCCTAAAGAGATCGACAATAATACTTTGTTTTATTTAATAGTTATGATACTATTGTCAGCATCTGTTTTCTCGAGAAACACTTATACTTTAGATGAAGCCGCTTATCCGGTGCTTGTCAGTTTGTACATTGGCACTGGTTTTCAAAATTTTGTTGCAGCGCGTCAGAGCAGCCTGGTCATCCTTTTTTATGGCTTGCTGGTCGTTTGGTCAACAGATATTGGTGCCTATACTATCGGAAGAAAAATAGGAAATAATAAGCTGGCGCCTGCGATTTCACCGAACAAATCAATTGAAGGTTCGCTCGGGGGGATCCTATCGGCAGTAGTTGTTGCGCTGATTTACTTTATTTTATATCCTGCAAAAGACTTTTTCCCATATAGTACCGGGATCATGATCTTGTCGACAGTCGTCTTTTCTATTGTAGGTCAATTAGGCGATTTGGTTGAATCAGCTTATAAAAGACATTATGGGGTAAAAGATTCCGGGAAAATTTTGCCGGGGCACGGCGGGATCTTGGATCGTTTTGATAGTTTTTTATTCGTTTTTCCCCTCATGCATTTGTTAGGGATTTTTTAAAATAAACAGGCAGAAAGAAGGCTGCAAAGCGCCATTCGATCATGTATGGGCTTAGAAACAGACCATGAAAAATATTGCTTTATTAGGAGCTACTGGGTCGATTGGTTCGAATACAGTGGATGTCGTACTTTCGAATCCAGATAAATTTAAAATCGTTTCACTTTCATTTTATAAAAATGTTGAAAAAGGCAAAGAACTGATTAGGAAGCTTAAACCATTATATGTCGCGGTAGGAAGCTCAGAAACGGCTCAAGAATTAGCCCCTTTGTTTCCCAAAGTTTCTTTTGGCTGTGGTGTCTCTGGATTGAATGAAGCTGCGACACTTTCTGAGGTAGATCTTGTTTTGACCGCGGTCAGTGGCAGTGTCGGTCTTTTCCCAACCTTGGCGGCGATTGAAAAGGGGAAAATCATTGCTCTTGCCAATAAAGAGGCACTGGTCATGGGCGGGGAATTAGTGATGAAGGCCGTTTATCGGCAACAGATCAGCCTGCTGCCTGTTGATAGTGAACACTCGGCTATTTTTCAATGTCTGCAAGGTCAGCAAAGAAAAGACGTGTCGAGTTTATTGATCACGGCCTCTGGGGGAAGTTTTCGCGATTTGTCGAGACAGCAGCTGGAACAGGTAACTGTAGAACAGGCGCTGCAGCACCCAAATTGGTCGATGGGATCAAAAATCACGATCGACTCGTCCACTATGATGAACAAGGGCTTAGAAGTGATCGAGGCTCATTGGTTATTTGACATGGACTATGATAAAATAAAGGTTGTTTTACATCGTGAAAGTATCGTTCATTCTATGGTTATTTTAAAAGATGGAGCCTATCTGGCCCAATTAGGACCCAGCGATATGAGAGAACCCATTCAATTTGCTTTGACTTATCCTAAGCGCATGACCATTCAGAATGCGCGGCCTTTCGATTTGAGTGAAATTGGTTCTTTACACTTTGAGAAAATGGATTTTTAACGGTTTCCTATGCTTAAACTAGGGTTTGATGTTGGGCGTGCAGGAGATACCTTTCCTACAGTTTACAATGCAGCTAATGAAGTCGCAGTGGCCGCTTTTTTGGCTAAAAGAATCACTTATTTAGAAATTGAAAAAATAGTCCAATGGGCAGTGGATCGGCATCAGTCTCATAAAGTATCGGATCTGAATATACTTATTGAAGCAGACAAAGAAACAAGACTGTGTGTGGAAAATCGACTAAGGAGGATGTAGATGAAGACGATTTTAACTTTTATTATCGTTTTTGGCGTAATTGTGATCGTTCATGAGTTTGGCCATCTCTTTTTTGCGAAACGCTCGGGTATTTTAGTACGAGAGTTTTCGATTGGAATGGGCCCCAAAATTTTTTCGCATCGAAGTAATAGCACTACGTATACTTTGCGTATCTTACCTATTGGAGGATATGTAAGGATGGCAGGAGCAGGAGAAGAAGAGGTCGATTTGACTCCTGGAATGCCGATATCGGTCAGTTTGAATACTGATGATGTGGTCACGAAGATCAACACGAGTAAAAGAGTGCAGCTGACGAATGGGATCCCTCTGGAAGTGACTTCCTTTGATTTGGAAGAGAAGCTTTTTATTAAAGGAAACATCAATGGAATAGAGAGTAATGAAGTAAGATACAGTGTCGATCACGACGCGACGATCATTGAAACAGATGGAACAGAAGTTCAAATTGCTCCGCGGGATGTTCAATTTCAATCGGCAAAACTTTGGCAGCGGATGCTGACTAATTTTGCCGGACCGCTCAACAATTTTCTTTTATCCATATTTTTGTTTATTATTGTTGTTTTTATGCGCGGCGGAGTCCAGGTAACCAGCACCAATCAATTAGGTGAAATAGTCGAAAGCAGCGTGGCTGCCAAAGCCGGATTAGAAAAAAATGACCGTATAGAGTCGATCAATGGAACTAAAATCAGTGATTGGGAAGATTTCTCTGCTGTTGTCTCCGCTAATCCAGACAAAGAGATCGAATTAGTTGTTTTAAGAGATGGGAAAGAATTGACGATCTCCTGCGTTCCCGAAGCTACAAAAGATACTGCTGGAAAGACAACGGGAAAGCTCGGTGTATATCCGCCAATAGATTCTTCGATTAAGGCCAAGATCACTGGCGGTTTCCAAATGTTTGCTGAAAATTCTACCTTGATATTTAAGGCTTTAGTCTCCTTGATCAGTAATTTTAATATCAATAAGCTTTCAGGCCCGGTTGGTATTTTTCAACTTTCTTCTGAAGCCGCAAAATCCGGTACAATAACGGTGATCGCATTTATGGCAATGCTAAGTGTGAACCTGGGAATCGTCAACCTATTGCCGATACCGGCTTTAGACGGCGGGAAATTAGTTTTGAATATTATCGAGGGCATCCGCGGCAAGCCGCTCAGCCAAGAAAAAGAAGTCATGATCACAATAGTAGGCTTTGCCTTGGTGATGATTTTGATGATTTTAGTCACTTGGAACGATATTCAACGATTCTTTTTATAATGAATTAGGCAAGTCACAGATGATGTAAAGCTGCAAAATTTAAGTTCATTGGATCTCTCATTATTTCTAAATTTACAGCTGTATAAAAAGTTTGAAGGGTCAAAGGAGAAAATGAAAAATGAAACAGTCAAAAATGCTTATTCCAACTTTAAGAGAAGTACCAAATGATGCCGAAGTCGTTAGTCACCAAATGCTTTTGAGAGCAGGCTATATTCGTCAGGTATCTGCCGGGATCTATAGTTATTTGCCGCTGGCCAACCGAGTTTTAGAAAAGCTAAAACAAATCATAAGGGAAGAATTTGAAAAAATTGATGCGATCGAAATGTTGATGCCGGCGCTATTGCCGGCTGAATTGTGGAAGGAATCCGGGCGTTATGAAACTTACGGACCTAATTTAATGACATTGACAGATCATGTGGGACGAGAATATGTCATGGGTCCAACCCATGAAGAAGCTTTTACAGATCTGATCCGCAATGAGATCAATTCTTATAAACGGCTTCCTTTGTCGTTATATCAGATCCAAACCAAGTATCGTGATGAGCAGCGTCCCCGGTTTGGGATTCTCCGCGGCAGAGAGTTTATCATGAAAGACGCCTATTCTTTTCATGCGAATTATGAAAGCTTAGATGAGGTCTATCTTCAATATGAGAAGGCCTACACCGCTATTTTTGAC
>JAATEZ010000207.1 GCA_015655485.1 Lactobacillales bacterium
AATGTAATTCTCAATATCTTTTATTGAAATAACAACAGTTTGGGGAAGAATGACTAAAATAAGTTTTTGTAAATAATTATAGCCTAAGCTATCTGCAAGCTCTTCCTGATCAGCTGGTAATGATTGGATCCCGGCTCTCAATATTTCTGAAGTGTAGCCTATATTATAGAGAACAATAGATAAAATTCCATAATAAACCCTATCCTGAGTCAAGTTGTCACCAAGTAAATGAATTTTATTCAATAGTACAGGCAAGCCATAATAGACTAGAAATAAAATTAAGATATTAGGAAGAGAACGAATAAAAGAAACGTACAAATCAAGTATTTTTGACACCAACGGAATTTTTTTAATTCGGATAACGGTGACGAGAATTGCTCCTATAAAGCTGAAAATAAAAGATACTCCGATTATTTTAATGACAAAGGGTAATTTTTGGAAAAATAATGGAAGTAATTCAATAATGTACTGAATATCCATAGTAAATTTCACCTTTCAATAAATACAGTGGGTAACCGCCTCGTGATAACACTGCTTGCACCAATGGGTTTCCTACTCTTTTAATTCATCAAAAACATTGAATCCAAAGAATTTTTTCGATAATTTTACTAATTCCCCATCATCTTTTAATTTTTTGATGGCTACATTAACTTTTTCACTCAAATCTTTTTGATTTTTATTGATCAGAAAATAAGTTGGACTGATTTCTATAGGTTCGGACTGTCTGAAAATATCTCCAAAATTTTGCGTGATCGCATCAAAATCGATTCCATTGATCGGCCAAATGAACGCATCATATTCTCCATCTTTTAAGGATTGAAATTTATTCGCGATCGGAACATTTTCAGCAGTGGTAAAATCTATTTTTTTATCAGGATGTTCTTCATTGTACTTAGTAAGCAGTTTAAATTGTCCTCCATTTGGCGGAATAGGTGCTAATTTTACACCAACTAAATCATCTAATGTATTGATAGAATCATTTTTCTTTAACGTGAAAATTTTTAATAATGTTACCCCTGTATTTTCATCAGGCAGCAAGTACTTTTCTTCTCTCTCGTCTGTCTTAAAAAAACCTTGCGCAATTAAAGCATATTTCCCGGCATCTATTCCTACTTCTTCCGCACTCCCGGAAACCGCTTCGAGATCAAATTTGTATTCAGGGATCAGCTTATCTATTTTTTTGATTACTTCCGCTTCATAACCAGTGATATTTCCTTTATCATCAATATAACTGACCGGCTTGGAACCTTCTTGAACAGCCACAGAGACCGTTTTTACTTTGTCAGAAGATTCTGCCTTTTCTGAAGAAGAACTTGTGCTATTATTTTTGCCGCACCCTACTAGTATAAAGGCCGCCACAAGCAAGATTTGAATCCCCCAAAAAACTTTTCCCTTTTTCATACCACATACTCCTCTAATTTTTTATTTTTTTCATTATTGGTTCTTTTGAAAAAATTGTTTACCCGTTCGATAGCAGATCCCTCTATAATCTCTGACGGAGTGCCCTTTTCTACTACCCTTCCTTTATCCATAAAAATTATTTCATCAGATATTTCCCGGGCAAATGAAATTTCATGAGTAACAATAACCATAGCAATACCTTTTTCTGCTACTTGTTTTATTGTTTCTAAAACCTCTCCGACTAATTCAGAATCCAGCGCAGAAGTCGGTTCATCGAATAGGATAAGCTTTGGCTGAATCGCCAAAGCTCTGGCAATGCCAACACGCTGCTTCTGACCTCCAGAAAGCTTATTGGGATAGTCGTAGATTTTATCTTCTAAACCGACTTGCTTCAGCATCTCCGCGGCTATTTCTTCTGCTTCATGTTTGCTTTTTTTATGTACGATTTTCAGTCCTTCAGCAATATTTTGAATCACTGTTTTATTTTGAAATAAACTATAGTGTTGAAAAACCATGGAAATATTTTTTCTTAGATAATGGATGTCCTTTTTATTGATTTTATCGTATAGAATAGTTTTTTCATTCAAAACTATTTCGCCTTTTTTAGGTACATTCATACAGTTGATACATCTTAATAAAGTTGATTTACCTGCCCCGCTGGGCCCTAATATAGAAATGATTTCACCTTTAGCCACGTTTAAATCTATGTCCTTAAGTGTTTTAGAATCTTCTTTTTCGTAAGAGAATTCCATATCCCTTATTTCTAGCATAACATCCCTCCTCTAATTAAAATATGATAAAAAAAACGTTATTTTTTTAGCGAACAGCTGATAAATAACCGTCTAATAGGATTCCAGTATAATTAAAAAAAAAAGAAAACACAATATAAAAAGTTATATGAATATTCGTTCAAACACGATAGATTCTGACTATCACATTTGATAGAAAACTGTTATTTCCCATAATGAGAAGACAGCGATACAGTAAGGATGTCTATTTATTCTGCGCTGGTAGTTAAAACGAGCTTTCCAATTTAACAAGTTATCCTGAAAATTCAGCGATTGATTTCAAACGAAACGTGGAAAATAAATGGTTGCTAAAGCCAAATCAAATAATTAGTGGCAATGGTGCTTATGAAATATTGGATTTGATCAGTTCCATTTATTTGGAGAGTGGAGAAAAACGAATTGATTCATGTTATCATTTTTATAAATAGAAAACACCTCCTGTTAATTTTTGTGTGTCGTTTAAATTTTAGCAAGGCTGTTCTCTTTTCATGCAAAAACTGGGTCTATATTATTTGGTGTTGTTACTCAAAAATGAGTCGGGACACCCAATCTTTTTTTATAACACAAAAAAGCATTTGATTCCTCTATAATTAAGTTGCTGAACCAAACTATCAGGAGGAAAATCAAATGCT
>JAATEZ010000279.1 GCA_015655485.1 Lactobacillales bacterium
ATCCATGCAGGAACTGAGCCGCATGATTATGAACCAAGCGCAAAAGACATAGCGAAGATTCAGGATGCCGATGTTTTTATTTATAATAGCGATGACATGGAAACCTGGGTCGAAAGTGCTCTGAAAAGTGTGGACACTTCAAAGATAGTGATAGTCGAAGCAAGTAAGGGAATCGAACTTTTAGAAGGAACAGGAGAAGAAGAGTCTTCTGAAGAGACACATGCTCATGCAAACGATCCTCATGTATGGTTGGATCCGGTGTTGGCTCAAACGGAAGTCAAAAATATTCGTGATGGATTGATCAAAGCGGATAAAAAGCATCAAGAAGATTATGAAAAGAATGCCGCAAACTATGTTGGCAAATTAGCGGACCTGGATGAGGAATTTTCATCGGAATTAAAGGATGCTGACAATCGGACCTTTGTTACTCAGCATCAGGCGTTTGCTTATTTGGCCAAACGCTATGATTTGACTCAAAAAGCTATTTCAGGACTTTCTCCTGATCAGGAACCAACTGCTTCTGAATTAGCCCAGATCGAAGACTTTGTCAAAGAAAATGAGGTTCAAGTGATTTTCACCGAAGAGCTTGCTTCGCCTAAAATCGCTGAAACTGTTTCTTCAGCAACGGGAGCGAAGCTTAAAGTTTTAAGCCCTATTGAAGGGATCACCAAAGAAGATCGAAAAGAAGGTTTGGACTATATTGGAGTTATGGAGCAAAATCTTGCAGCATTAAAATTGGTTATAAAATAAATTTGTTCAAATAAAAAAGACAAAAACCTCTAAAATTTTGAGGTGCCCCCCATAAGTTGATTTTTCAGGTCTAACTTAAAGGGGGCAGTTCAATTTATTTTGTCTTTTTTATTTTTTCCCAAGTTCTATTTTGTGATAGAATAATAAAGAAAACTCAGAATTGCTGAAGGCGTCTTTCACTATTGCCGGACCAGTCTGGATTTGGAAAAATAAAAAACAGTTTGGAATTTTTTGTTAAGCTTGCCATGGAAGGCTTAACAAACGTTTTCTCAACTGTAAAGAAAAAATGGTCTTGTTGATGGGGGCGGACAATGTTAGCAGCAAATTTGAATATATTTGTTATTTTTCTATTGATTTTTGTAGGTTACTTACTCACTTATCTGAAGTGGTTTGACAATGTGATCGCGGATGTTTTTTCAAAACTGGTCTTAACGATCAGTCTGCCGTTGAATATGTTTCTCAATATAACTGAAAATTTTTCTAAGGGGCAGTTTTTGCATCTAATGAAGGGAATGCTTTTGCCTTTCCTTTCCATAATCATTACCTTTTGTTTAAGCCTGTTGTATGTAAAATTATTTCATGTCAGTCAAAACCGCAAAGGAACTTTTAGTACGATGTTCACTGCCTCGAATACGATTTTTATTGGTCTGCCAATAAATTTGGCTATTTTTGGAGAAGTCTCTGTTCCTTATGTATTGCTTTATTATATTTGCAACACTACTTTTTTTTGGTCGATCGGAGTGATCATGATCGCTCTTGATGGAGAGCAAGTAGACCGAAGTAAAATCCGTTTTGATCCTGCTACAGCGGCAAAAAGAATTTTTTCTCCTGCTTTAATGGGATTTATTATCGGTATTGTCTGGCTGCTGCTCGATGTGCCTAAACCTGAATTTCTTTTAAATTTCTGTCAGTATCTTGGTGATTTAACAACACCATTATCCATGTTTTTTATCGGTATTATCGTTTACCAGACAGGAATTCGTAATTTAAAAATGACTAAAGATGTTTTTGGTGTTTTGATCGGCCGCTACCTCATTTCTCCATTCGTGGTTTGGGGTCTGTCCCATTGGATTCAGGTGCCGGATCTGATGTTAAAGGTTTTTATTATTCAGTCCGCTATGCCGGTCCAAAATTCTGTTCCGATTTTAGCTAGATCCTATAAAGGGGATACCAAGTTTGCGACAACTTCACTGACTTTTTCGATCTGCTGTTATCTATTTGTGATCCCGCTGCTGTTATGGCTCATTTTTTAGGAAAAGAAGATAATGTTGGTAAAATAGGTATTTGGCGGCTTTTGTGCTATAATACCAAGGAACTTTGTTAAACAAGTAAGAAAGGGGGAAATAGATTGAGTTCATTTCAATCATTTCAGTTTCAGGATTTTATTAACCAAGCCATTGAAGAACGAGGTTTTAAGGAACCTACGAAAGTGCAAGAAAAATTGATTCCTGTGATTCAGAAGGGGAAAAATTTAGTTGGGCAATCTCAGACTGGCTCGGGTAAAACACATACGTTTCTCCTTCCGCTAATGGATCGGATAGATCGTTCGAAATTACAGGTACAAATCGTTGTGACTGCGCCGAGTCGTGAATTGGCTGACCAAATTTATCAAGAAGCGGTCCAAATAGCTAAATTAGCGGATCCAATCCTTCATGTGGTCAACTTAGTGGGGGGAACCGATAAGCAGCGTAAATTGGAAAAACTGAAAAAACATCAGCCGCAAGTGGTCATTGGAACGCCTGGACGAATTCTGGACATGTTAAAAGAGCAGGCTTTACAGATACATCATGCTTTGGCTTTTGTAGTGGATGAGGCGGACATGACTTTAGACATGGGATTTTTAAAAGATGTTGATCAAATTGCCGGAAACTTTAATAAAGAAATCCAGTTTTTAGTTTTTTCTGCGACCATTCCTCAAAAATTAAAACCATTTTTGAAGAAATATATGGAAAAT
>JAATEZ010000282.1 GCA_015655485.1 Lactobacillales bacterium
CACCTGCTTATTTTCTACTGTGACCGTTCCGGCCAAAATTGATTCTGCTGTATAAACATTAGGATTGTCGATGCCGGAAATAGTAGGAACGATCGGCAAACCGCCAGTTGCCATAATGACCCCATAAAAATCAAGCTCTGCAATCATTTCCGGCGTTGCTGCTGTATTTAACCTTACTTCAACGTTGGCAGCAGCTAATTCGGCCTTCTGAGTTTCGATAAACTCGCCAATCAATTGCTTAGCAGTCGGTTTTTCCGCCAGCTTCATCGTACCGCCTAAAGAATCGCTTTTTTCAAAAAGAACCACCTTATATTTTCGCTGCGCCAAAACATAAGCCGCGTGCATACCTGCCGGACCGCCGCCAATCACTGCAATTTTACGTCCTGAGCCGTTTCTTACTAAAGATTGATCGGAATAAAGAAATTCCCGGCCTAAATATGGATTG
This sequence comes from Lactobacillales bacterium, assembly GCA_015655485.1. Classification (GTDB taxonomy): domain Bacteria; phylum Bacillota; class Bacilli; order Lactobacillales; family Vagococcaceae; genus JAATEZ01. Next base: position 446 of record JAATEZ010000282.1, read on the forward strand.
ATGGTACATTCTACCGGCCGGCCTGTATTAAGCGTTTTGAAACAATGCATGCAGCCCAAACATTTGTGGATCAGCACTTCTTGATTTCTAAAAGCTTTATTGCCCCATTCCGGGTCAGCCAGCTGCCCTCGGCCGATCGCCACAAAATCACTGACTTCCTCTTCCAGCAGCTGCTCAGCAAATGCTGGATGCTTCACATTATTGGTTGCGATCACTGGAATCTTGATATTTTCTTTGATGGTTCTTGCCAGATTCTTTTTCCAACCTTCAGGCAAATAATGCGGCTCTATTACGGCATAACCAGATTCATACGTACCGGCGCTCACATTGATCGCCGCAACACCTAAGCTTTCCAGAGAACGGGCGATTTTAACACTGTCTGCAATTTTTAAACCGCCTTCTACAAATTCATCCGCACTGATTCGAACAGAAACAGGAAACCCGGGACCGCAAGTTGCTTGGATTCCCTTGATAATACTGCTGATAAAAGTCAAACGTTTAAAATAATCACCGCCATATTTATCTGTTCTTTTATTTGTATACGGACTAAGAAATTCATTGATCAAATACCCATGGGCACCATGCAATTCAACACCGTCAAAACCGGCAGTTTTAGCGATATTCGCCCCAACTATAAATTTTTTTACGAGTTCGTCACACTCACTAGTGGTCAATTCTCTTGGTAATTCTTTCGTTACTTTACAAGCGATAGGACTTGGAGCCACCGGCTGATGGCCATTTAACAAACTTCTTGATATTTCTCTGCCGGGATGATGTAGTTGCATAAAAATTTTGGTATCGTACTTATGCACTGAGTCAACCAACTCAACTAATTTGCGAATATAACGAACAGATGTGGCACTTAATTGCCCTGGCGCGCCTACTCCCGTCACTTCATCGATTCGACTGATTTCAGTAATGATCAGTCCGCAGCCGCCCTTTGCTCTTGCTTCGTAATAGCGAATCGCCTGTTCAGTTGCTTCTCCAGTAAAACTGGCAAAACTCGTTCCCATCGGCGGCAAGACGATCCGATTTTTTAAGCTTACTGATCCGATCCGACCCTTGGTAAATAATTTTTGATATCCCATATTTTTGCCTTCCTTTCAATAATGTTCCTGGCAGATAAGTGAAATATTGAGCATGATATATCTGCACTAACCTCTATTTATTATAAAAAGAAAGCTGTTAATTTGATATGTTTTGCTGTATAAAAGTACAGTTGGTTGCAGTGCACTCTGCACATTCTCCTTGGTACTGGCATATTTTTTCCAAATTTTTTCCTGTTGTTTCAGAATTTCGTGAGGCACTGTTTGAAAAGGAAATTCCTGTATGGGTTGCTTTTTCTTGATAAAAATGAAGAATACGATAAGAAAGCAATATATCAGCCAACTCAAAACTATTCAGATCATTTATCACACCAACTGTCAGGGCCTTTTGTACTTTATAACGCAAAGTATTGCGATGAACAAACAAACTATCTGCCGTTTCATTCACATTCTCCTTATGAACAAGATACTGATAAAAAATATGAAGTAAATCAGTCTGATGATCGCTGTCATAACTATTTAACCGCTGGATAGCAGGATGGGCAAACTCTTTATAAGCCTCTGTCAGAGATAGCTGTGGGAGGACGGCTAAAAAAGCTATTTCATGATACTGATAAAGTTTCTTTTCCACAGACATATTCCTGCCGATCCTGATGGCTCTTATGGCCTGCAAATAATAATATCTCAACTCTGCTGGTCTGGTAAACGGCCGGCTGATGCCAATAAACACCTGTTTTTTATGTAGAAAATTCTCCGCTTTTTCAATAATGTCTAAACATCTTTGATGGTCAAACAAAAGAACCACGTTATCGTTATAGCAGATTGAAACTGGACAATGCCACTCTTCATAAATAACTTTTTTTAAATCGCTCGGGTACAGCTCCTCAGATTTTTGATAATAATCAGAAATATCCAGTACCATGATCTGTAAATTATCCGGCCATTCAAATTTGGTCATTTTCATTCGCCGCTTTAATTCTTCTTCACTCCATTTGCTTTCAAGCAAATCATATAAAATATCCTCGGCAATAATTGAGTGATTGCTATGATAGCTGACTTTTTTCTGCAATTTTTGACCGACCATTTTTGCTACAAGCTTCAGCAGCTCCTGGTCGCCGGATTGAAAAGCAGACATCGAATCAAGTAAAATTATTATTCCCAATTCTGTCCGGTCTTCTCCTATTATGGAACAAACATATTTATAATCATTGCTTTCTTGACAGTAAACCAAATAAGCATCCGTATGCATTTTTCCTTTTTGAACGGCTTCTAAATTATGAACACTGGAAATAAATTCATAACTACAATAGCCAATTTTGACATGATCCTGCCAAAAAATGTCTGTAATGTTTTGGGGATCTGAACTAGAGACAATTCGAAAACTCTTATCACAAACAATCAGCGGATTTCCAATTAAAATTGAAATCGAATTTAGCATTTTTTCAAAACTTTGTTGTTTAAAAAAAATATCCAACAGCTGCGCCTTGATCGACTCTTGATTTCTTATCACCTTTCTTCACTCCCTTTAATTAGATTTCCTATAAGTTAGATTATCTACTAAATTTTCCATTAGTCAAATAAAGCTATTCTTTTTTGGCGGTCTGACAAAACAGATTGCCAAAAGTTTCCCTCAAAACAATGCTCTTACAAGTGAATTGGAATAAAGAAATTTTTTATTAATGGAAAAATTCGCAAGTAAAGAGTAATATTGTTTTATATAAAACTAGCCTATTTGATAATATCTGCTCCTGTTTTCCCGAAAAAATGGTCAATAAACTAATTTTTCTACTAAGGAAGGTGTGCATCATTTCTAAAATATATCTTGAAAAAGACGTTTTGACTGCGGCAAAAGAACGCTTTGAGATAATTTTCAGCCATTTTAACAGTCTGTATCTTTGTGTCTCCGGCGGAAAAGATTCTTCGGTTATGCTGCAGTTGTGTGCTGAAATCGCGCGTAAGCGAAAGCGCAAATTCAGTATATTATTTATTGACTTGGAAGGCCAATATCTGGCAACTATTGAACATATTGAACAGCTGCGGAGGATCACAAATGATGTAGTGGAAAATTTTTATTGGTGCTGTATGCCGCTTTCATTGCGGAATGCTGTCTCGATCATTCAACCCAAATGGATCTGCTGGGATAGCGATGAACAAAAAAAATGGGTCCGTGAAATGCCGGAAAATCCCTGTGTCATCAACGAATCGAATTATCCCAAAAGCTGGACCTGGTTTCATAAAGGTATGGAGTTTGAAGAATTTACGATTGAATTCAGCCAGTGGTTTCAGCAACAAAAAAAAGAGCCGACAGCGGTCGGTATCGCCATCCGCAGCGATGAAAGTCTGAATCGTTTCAATACCATCATCAATCAGACCAAAACAACTTTTCAGAACTATCATTGGACCACTAAGCTCCATACGGCTGATCCAAATCAGAAAATCTATCAATTCTATCCTCTCTATGACTGGCGAACTGAGGATATCTGGGGAGCGGTCAGTCAACTGGATTTAAAGTTCAATGAAATTTATGAATTGATGTATAAAAATGGTTTGGGTATCCATCAGCAGCGTTTATGTCAACCTTACGGAGACGATCAGCGCAAAGGCTTGGATCAGTTTCGCTCATTAGAACCAGAAACCTGGGAAAAAATCGTTGCACGAGTCCATGGTGTAAACTTCGGCAATATTTATGCACGTACTTCTTTGCTTGGCGATATGAAATCAGAAAAGCCGGCTGGCATGACCTGGCAGCAATATGCCGTTTTTTTATTAGAAAGTATCGGGCTTTACGCGCCTGAACTGCGTGATCATTATTATCTTAAAATCAGAACTTTCTTGAAATGGTGGGAGAAAAACTATGACCTTGATGTTGAGCATATTCCCGATGAAGCCGATCGCAAGCTGGAAAGCCGTGGTCAAATCCCCAGTTGGCGCCGAATTGCCCGGGCTGTTGAAAAAAATGATTTTTGGTTAAAACGGCTGGGTTTTGCCCAAACTAAAAATGGCGCTCAGCTTTTGATCAAACTGAAAGCAAAATATCATTAACAAATTATTTTCGGCTATTAAAAATGAGCTTATTAAAAGAGAAAGTGATCAAAAAAATGACGAAACATAAAATTATTTGTTATGAAGGAAACTATGATCCAGCGTTATTTTACGCTAAACTGGGCCGCTTTTTTGCGGAAGAACGCTACATCAGACAGATGCCCTATTTAAGAAACAAACCGGAAAAAGTTTGGTTTACTATTGAAAAAGAAGGACTGGTCATTGCTTTTTCCTCTATCGAATTTATGGATAAGTATATTCTATTTACCACAGAATATGTGGAGTTCCGTTACCGCAAACAGGGCTTGTTCAAAGAGTTGACTGACATTCGCTTTGAATATTGTCAAGATTTGGATCTGCCGATCAAGACTTCCAACGGC
>JAATEZ010000076.1 GCA_015655485.1 Lactobacillales bacterium
ACTGAAAAAGACGAGATCACTATCAATAAAGAAGCGGTCAATGTAAAATCATCCGCTCATGTAAAAGAAAAAAACTCTGAAAAAACAGCTGAGGACAGTCAAAAGGCTGATCCGATAAATAAGGAAGAGGTTTCATTTGAAGAAGAAATAGAGGATGCCAAAGAAGCGGCAGAAAAAATCAATCAGGAAAAACAGGAAGCGGATCAAAAACGCTTAGAAAAAATATTGGAACAACTGGCTAACGAAGCCAATCATGCCTCTGCCGAGCTGGATGAAGTGAATGCTGAAATCAAAGGAATCGAATCAGATATCAAAGAAAAGCAAGAACAGATCATGGTTTTTAACACGATGGAAGAACTTGAAGCTTTAACAGAAGAAAAAAAGAGCAATCGAGAAGAATTAGAAATTGAAGTAAGAGAACTTTTGGTTCAGTTAGAAGAATTACGCAGTGAAAAAAGAAAATTGGAGGCCGACTTAAAAGATATTCATAAGGAACAAAAAGATGGAACCAAAGCAAGTTGGTCAAATAAGTTCGAGATCCCGGAGGACTGGAAAGATACGGCTAACGAAACGATGAGCCAGGTTGGAGAAAAAATGACTGAAGCAGGCAACCAGCTGGGGCGTCTCTTAAAGAAGACTATTTCGTCAGTCAGCGAAGCGGTAAATGACAATGTGGATTGGAAAGATGTAAATTTCAAAGTTCCCGGGGTTGCTTCAACGAAGTTCAGTCATGAATTTCTTTACCCGGATACTGAAGCGACATTGATCGATATCAAAGTTGCCAATGGCACAGTTGATTTTAAAACTTGGGATAAACCCGATCTTAAAGTAACTGCGGATATCAAACTTTATGGTAAAATGGAGGCAGATTCTCCTTTTGAAGCTTTCCTTGAAAGAAGCCAGATCGATGTTGATGACGAAAAAATCTCCTTTCAGATTCCTAACAAAAGGATCCGGGCTGAATTAGTCTTTTACTTGCCTGAAAGAGTTTATGATCATGTCGCTGTCAAGTTGTTGAACGGAGACGTAACTGTCGATAAATTAGAAGCAAAAGATGTTTTTATGAAGAGTACCAACGGAGAACTCATCTTTAATGATTTGAATGCTACCATGCTGGAAGTAGAAGGCGTAAATGGAGATATCCAGGTATTAAGCGGCGAGGTTCTTGATCTCTTGGTCGAGACGGTCAACGGCAATGTTATCTTAAAAGGAAATTCCGCAAATGCGAACATTTCAATCGTTAATGGAGATATCAAAATCACAGCCGGAAGTTCTGAACTCAAAAAAGTGGAAGCAGCTTCTGTAAACGGCTCGATCAAGTTGGCGCTTCCGCCAGCTGCAGGGTTTGATGGAACGGCCAAAACAAGTTTAGGCAGCATCAACAATCGTTTGGCCGATTGTGAGATCATTCGCGAAAAAAAGGAAAAAATGAATCAATTTTTACAATTTAGACGTGCGGCAGAGGATCAAAATATTCATATCAAATTAAGTACAACTACCGGAAACATTCTTTTAAAAGATAATCAATTAAAAGACGATCAGTAGGAAAAGTTGGGATCATCAAGGATTTATTAAAGAAGTTTTTAAGGAGCGAGGCTGAAAAAATTTTTTTCGCCCCGTTCCTAATTTCAAAAAAATAATAGAAGGAGATCGCCATGAAAAGATTAACTAAATCAGGTTCAAATATTGTTTTAACAGGAACTTTGGCTGGAATTGCCGAGTATTTGAATATTGATCCTACAATCATCCGTGTGATATATGTCATTATCACGTTTTTAGGGATCGGTTCACCAGTATTCTTGTATATTTTACTCGCTATTTTTATTCCCTCTGCTAAAAGCGGATCTAACTATCGCAGCAGACCCTATCAATATCACAGCTCAAATCAAAAAGGCCAGCAAAAGAAAGAAAGAAAAGAGGCTGAAAAAATCGATGAGGATGACTGGAGTGATTTTTAATGAGTTATTTGCAGCGGATCCTGGCGAATACATTGACATTTATTGCTCTATCGGTTTTTTTGCCCAATGATATGTTCCATGTAAGCGGAATTCTTGTTGCGATTTTGGCGAGCTTTGTCTTATCGATCTTAAATATGTGTGTAAAACCAATTTTACAAATTTTGTCTTTACCGATCACTTTGATCACTTTCGGAATTTTCAGTCTGGTGATCAACGGCGTCATGTTAAAAATGACTTCTTTCTTTATGGGAGCAAATAATTTTTACTTTTCAAGTATCTGGGTCGCCATTTTTGTTTCACTGGTGATGTCAGCAGTGAATGCGATCGTGACTGATCATAGAACACAGAAATACTATTAGAAACTTCTCAAAAAACATTGAGAAGTTTTTTGGTTTTTCTAGACTAGTATCTTCTACCGTAAAATGTTAGAATAAAGCCATTACTAAAGAAAAAAGTGAGGACAAAAATGTCGGAGATAGTAAAAGTAGAGGATATGGTTTTACCGCTTCGTTTAGAAGTATTAAGTGGAGATGAATTTTTAAATCGAATAGTCACGACAAGTGACGTATCCAGACCCGGATTAGAGTTGACCGGATATTTTAGTTATTATCCGCATGATCGTATTCAACTTCTGGGCAGAAAAGAAATGACTTTTGCAGAAAAAATGACGGCGGATGAACGATTGATCGTTATGCGCCGGATGTGCGAAGAGGATACACCGGCTTTTATTATTTCCAGAGGAATGGATGCTCCA
>JAATEZ010000340.1 GCA_015655485.1 Lactobacillales bacterium
AGATATAAAGACTAAAACTGTTACATTATAGGAAAGAGTGGATTTTTATGGAAAGAATCGCTGGAATCATGTACCTGTATCCTGGAAATCAAGAAGAATACCAAAAACGTCATAATGACTTGTGGCCTGAAATGAAGAAAGAACTAAAAGCTCATGGAGCCATGAACTATTCCATATTTTTAGATAAGGGAAATGACCAGCTTTTTGCTTACCTGGAAGTAAACAATAAGTCCCAGTATGATGAAATCAGTCAGACGGCCGTTTGTAAAAAGTGGTGGAAATCCATGGCTTTGCTCATGAAAAGTAATCCAGACTGCTCTCCAGTATGGACGGATTTAGCAGAGGTTTTTCACCTAGATTGATAAATAAAATTTTCGAAAAGATTTAATTAATCAGGAAGATAACAGAGATTCAATGTTATCTTCCTGATTAATTCTATTCCAAAGAAGATATTGAAAAATGAAGCAAATAGATGTATGATAATGATAATCATTATCACGTTGAAAATGATTATTTGCTTAATGGTTTTGAAATAGGAAGAAGTGAAGGTAATGAGCACAACAGAAGTTCCTAAAGTTTCAGATTACCAATATGGTTTTCATGACGATGTCAAACCGTTATTTTCAAGCGGCAGAGGCCTGTCAGAGGAAGTTATTCGAGAAATGTCGCAAATCAAGGAAGAGCCCCAATGGATGCTGGATTATCGACTGGAATCATTAAAACGATTCTATGATCTGCCCATGCCAAAATGGGGACCGGACTTATCGGAGATTCGTTTCGATGACATCATTTATTATCAAAAAATGAATCAGAAACCGGCAAATAATTGGGACGATGTTCCTGAAAAAGTCAAGCAGACGTTTGAGCGGCTGGGGATTCCTGATGCAGAAAGAAAGTTCTTATCAGGAGCTGCGGCTCAGTATGAATCTGAAGTCGTTTATCACAATATGAAGCAGGAGTTTGAAAAGCTCGGCATTGTTTTTATGGATACGGATTCAGCGTTGAAGGAATATCCTGAATTATTCAAAAAATATTTTGCTAAATTAGTGCCGTCTTCGGATCATAAATTCGCCGCACTGAATGGAGCCGTCTGGTCGGGCGGAACGTTTATTTATGTTCCGAAGGGCGTAAAATGCGATGTGCCGATCCAAACTTACTTTCGGATCAACAGCGAGAATGCCGGTCAGTTTGAGCGTTCTTTGATCATTGTCGATGAAGGAGCCAGTGTACAGTATATTGAAGGCTGTACCGCGCCAAATTATACGACGAATAGTCTTCATGTAGCCACAGTCGAACTTTTTGTGTTGAAGGATGCCTATTGCCGCTATACGACAATTCAAAATTGGTCGGACAATGTCTATAATCTTGTGACTGAGCGAGGCAGAGTCTTGGCCGGTGGAACGTTGGAATGGGTCGACGGCAATCTTGGCAGTAAAATCAACATGAAATATCCTGGAACTTCGCTTGATGGAGCCGGGGCCAAGTCGACCATGTTGTCGATTGCTTTTGCCAAACATGGGCAGGATCAGGATACCGGATGTAAAATGTATCACAATGCGCCCAACACTTCCAGTACGATCGTTTCCAAATCGATCGCGCAAGGCGGCGGCAGGGTCGATTATCGCGGTAATGTCAGATTCGGTCGACATAGTCAAGGTTCAAAATCACATATTGAATGCGATACGATCCTGGTGGATGGCGAATCAAAAAGTGATACGATCCCTTTTAATGAGATTCACAACAGCCAAGTCGCTATGGAACATGAGGCCAGTGTCTCAAAAATCTCTGAGGACAAATTGTTTTACTTGATGAGCCGCGGTTTAACGGAAGAAGAAGCTACCAGCATGATCATTATGGGCTTCATTGATCCGATAACTAAAGAATTGCCAATGGAATATGCAGTGGAATTAAATCAGCTGATCCGTTTTGGAATGGAAGGCAGTGTTGGCTGATGAGTATATTTTGCTTAAAAAAAATTAAATTTTAAAGCGGGTGGGATAAAGCAGATGATGGTTGGAAATGAAGATGTTCTTTTTAATAAAGATGAAAAAGTGAAAGTGACGATACTATTCATTTCTTTTGTCACGCTGATGATCAGTCTTTTTGGCAGGATCGAATGGCCCTATAATATCGACCCGGCATGGATCGCGATTGTTTTTTGCGGGATCCCGATCATTATTGGAGCAGCTAAGGCCATCGTTACCGAGCTGGATATTACAGCAGATCTGTTAGTGTCTTTGGCTCTATTTGCTTCTGTTTATATCGGGGAATATTTTGCCGCCGGAGAAGTCGCTCTGATCATGTCTGTGGGAGCTTTTTTGGAGGAACTTACTGTTGCAAAGGCTCAGCTGGGGATCGATAAATTGATCCAGCTGAAACCCAAAACCGCCCGCTTGATCAAAGACGGATCAGAGAAAATAGTTGCGGCGGAATCTATTAAGATAAATGATCGTTTAAAAGTGATTGCGGGAGAAACGATCCCGGCAGATGGGGAAATTATTTTAGGAACGACTTCTGTTGATCAAGCCATTATGACTGGCGAATCGATCCCAGTCGATAAAACCACAGGCGATTTTTTGATGAGCGGAACCATTAATCAATATGGAACGATCGAGATGATCGTGACAAAAAACGGAGAAGACAGTTCTATTCAGAGAATGGTCCAGCTGGTAGAATCAACGGATGCGAATAAAGCAAAAATCGTTGGTATTGCGGACAGATGGGCTGTCTGGATCGTGATCGTGGCTTTATCGGCCGCGATTGCGACCTTTTTGGTGACGCATGAATTAATTCGTTCAGTCACGATTTTGGTTGTTTTTTGTCCTTGTTCCTTAGTCTTAGCCACTCCAACAGCGATCGTGGCCGGAATTGGCAATGTGACCAAATATGGAGCGCTGGTTCACGAAGGCGATGCCTTAGAAAGATTGGCAAAAGTGAAAAGAATTTTATTTGACAAAACCGGCACGATCACGATTGGAAAACCGTCTGTGGCTGCAGTGGTTACTGTGGCAGATCTAATGAAAGAAACTGATTTTTTACAGTCGGTTGCCAGTCTTGAAGCAAGCTCGGAGCATCCTCTAGGAAAATCAATCGTCACCTATGCTAAAGAAAAGAACATCGAGCTCTTTTCAGTCGCTGATTGTAAGGTATGGGCAGGTAAAGGGATCAGCGGTTATCAGGGATATCAGTATATTTTGGCTGGAAATGAAAAACTGCTTTTGGAAAACAATATTGTCCTTGCAGATCTTGAGCATGAGCTTAGTGAAAAATATATTGAGAATGGATGTACGTTGATTTATGTTGCGATCAACAACCGCTATGTCGGCTTTATCGCTTTGGCAGATACACTCAGAAAAGAGTCGGCCGCGACGATTAAAAAAATCAAACAAAATGGGGTGAAATGTACCTTATTGACCGGAGACAATCGCCATTCGGCGGCCTTTATTGCTGATCAGGCCGGTATGGATGAATTTGAGGCGGATTGTTTACCGGAAAGAAAACTCGAGGTGGTAAAAAAATACGCGGATCGTAATGAAAAGGTCTGTATGCTGGGAGATGGCGTCAATGATGCACCGGCGCTGAAAGCAGCTGCTGTCGGGATCGCTATGGGCGGCATTGGCAGTGATATCGCGATGGAAGCAGCTGATATTGTTTTAGTTCGCGATGAAATACGCAATATTCCGCATTTATTAGCCTTATCAAAAAGAATGATGAAAAAAATCCATTTTAATTTATTTTTTTCGATGAGTTTAAATTTTGTTGCCATTATTCTTGCTATAACCGGAGTTTTTGGACCAGTCGTCGGAGCACTGGTTCATAATAGCGGTTCTGTTTTTGTCATTGTTAATTCGGCTTTATTATTAAATTGGAAAGGGAAAAACAAGCAGCAAGAGATTTAAAATAAAATTTTAAA
>JAATEZ010000085.1 GCA_015655485.1 Lactobacillales bacterium
AAAAATAAGAAAAAAGGAATCCCCAATAGAGCAATCACGGCGCCGAATGGTGTTTCAAAAGGCGGATTGATCATACGGGCGATCAAATCAGCACCTACGACCAAAATACTGCCGTAGATAGCGGAAACCGGGATGATCATGCGATAATCATGTCCAATCAAGTAGCGAACGATATGAGGGATCATCAAACCAACAAAACTGATCGAGCCGACCACAGAAACAGCAGTTCCCGCCAGGATCAGAACTAAGAGAATACTGATGAGACGGATAATTTTTGGCTTTTTGCCTAATCCGATGGCGGTTTCGTCACCCAAACTTAGGACAGTAATTGATTTTGCCAAAAAAAAACTGACGATCATGCCGCAAAAAAACCAGGGACTGATCGTTTTTAAATTAGACCAAGTTGCCGCTGAAACCCCTCCTATATGCCAAAAAGCCAGAGTTTGGCTAAGGTTGAAATATAGAGCGATCCCTTCACTTAAAGCGACAAATAAAGCACTGACCGCTGCTCCTGTCAGAATTAAACGGGAGGGAGTCAGGCCGCCTAAATTAGTCGAGCCGATTCGGTAGACTAAGTAAACTGCGATCCCTGCCCCTAAAAACGAAGCGAGCAATATAAAGTTATAAGAAGCCTTTGGGAAAAAAGCAAAGCAAACGGCCAATCCAAATGCTGCTCCAGAGTTGATGCCTAAAAGACCAGAATCCGCTAATGGATTTCTGGTGACTCCTTGCATGATACTGCCTGAAACGGCCAGACAGGCGCCGACTAAGACTGCTCCCAATACTCGCGGTAAACGAATGTTAAGAATGATTTGGTCGGTTTGATTTTTGGGGTCAAAATTTACCAGAGCTTTGATCATAGTACCAAAATCAATTTTAGCAGCGCCCAGCCATAAGGAAAGTCCTGTCATCAGCAGCAATAAGAGCAGACCGGCAAAAATGACGATGATTTTTTTTACACTTGTTCCTTTTTTTATTTGTACGCGGGATTTATTTTGATTTGCCGACAATTCGGCCCCTCCTCAGATTCTTATTGTGATTAGCTCAAGCTCTGTTTTATTTGATCAAATCGTAAGATAATAAAATAGGGTTATGGCTGAAAGGACACTGTGCCATGATCGCGTCGATCTCAAAAATTTCTTTCAAGTTCTCAGGAGTCATGACTTCTTCAGGGGTTCCCGAAGCTACGATCGCACCATCCTTCATGCCGATCATATGATCGGAGAAACGAGAAGCATGATTTAAATCATGAATAGACATAAGAATCGTTTTTTCTTGAACGTTATTTAGTTTTTGAAGTAATTGCAGCACTTCAAGCTGATGCGATAAATCCAGGTAAGTCGTTGGTTCATCCAAAACTAAAAGTTCTGTATCCTGAGCCAGAGCCATAGCGATCCAGACGCGCTGACGCTGACCGCCGGATAAGGAATCAACGATCCGGTCGTTAAAGTCTGCCAAGCCTGTCACTTCGAGTGCCCAGCTGATTTTTTCCCGATCGGTTTCAGAAAAGCTGCTCATTCCCTTTTGGTAAGGAAAACGACCATAAGAAACCAATTCTAAAACGCTTAAACCAATGGAATTTTCGCTTGTTTGAGAGAGAATCGCCATTTTTTGAGCGATGTCTTTTGTTTTCATTTCAGCAATGGATCTTCCATCTAAAAAAATTTGTCCCGAGCGGATCGAGAGAATTCTTGAAAGGGATTTAAGCAGAGTGGACTTGCCGCAGCCATTTGGACCAATCAAACTGATGATTTTTTTTGAGGGAATATCTAGAGAGAGGTCCTTGAGGATCGTTTCTTCATCATGGTAACCAAAAGTTATATTTTTTGCATTTAAAAAACTCATTTTATCGCATTCCTTCATAATTATATTGATAACGGTTCTCAATTAAATCATTTTTCATTATAGAGGATTCTGTGAGAAAAAGCAATGATACGAATTTTGAATATAAAGTAATTAAAAAAATTGACAAAGGAGGAATAATATATGATAATGATAATCGTTATCAATTGAAAGGTAAACAGAAATTTTAGGGAGTGGGAAAATTGTTTAAATTTGGTAAAAAATTACTCATAGGGATGACTTTAACAGCTGCTTTTTCTTTGCTTGCCTCTTGTTCTTCAAGTAATAAAGAAACTTCTGATACGGCACAAAGTTCCAAAA
>JAATEZ010000382.1 GCA_015655485.1 Lactobacillales bacterium
ACTTTTTTTTAAGAAGAGGTTATTATTAAGTGTGTAAGATAAAAACTTTTTTCGAAAGGAAGATATTTATGAGCTATCAAAGAACAAAGGAAAATTTAAATCAAGCGGTTGCCGACCTGAGTCAATTTTCAGTTATCATTCATCAAACCCATTGGTATATGCGTGGAACAGAGTTTTTAACACTTCATCCGCAAATGGATGAATTTATGGGCGAAATCAATGATCAATTAGATGAAATCGCTGAAAGATTGATCACGATTGGAGGATCTCCTTATTCAACGTTAGGAGAATTTGCTGAACATACTGGTTTGTCAGATGAAGTCGGTACTTACAAACGGACAATCCCAGAAAGAATGGAACGATTATCTGATGGTTATCATTATCTTTCAGATTTATATGAGAAGGGCATTGAAGAGGCCAATGAAGAAGGCGACAGTGTAACAGAAGATTTGTTCATTGCCTGCAAAGCAGCAGTAGATAAGAAAGTCTGGATGATCCAAGCTAAATTAGGCAAAGCTCCTAATCTTGATAAAGTTGAGGCTTGATCATTAATCTTTGTTAAAACAAAAAGTTTATTTACTCGTGATCTGAGTAGATAAGCTTTTTTTTTGTGTTTTATTTAATTTGAAATAAAAAATTGACAACTTCGGATTATCTGTATATACTGTACATATACAGAGGTGATCGCATGGAAATTATTTTGTCTGCGCAGACAAATAAACCTATTTACGAACAAATTTATGATCAAATAAAAAGACAAATTTTGGCTGGAACTTTAAAAACGGGAGAAGAATTACCTTCTATGCGGATACTGGCAAAAGACTTGAAGATCAGCGTGATCACAACGAAAAAGGCTTATGAAGAATTGATTCGTGATGGTTTTGTCACAAGCATCAAGGCGAAAGGCTGTTATGTGGCACAGATCGATGCTGTTTTTCGTAAAACACAGGAAGAACAAAACATCCGCATAAAGCTGCAGCAGATTGTTTCACAAGGTCGGTCGATCGGAATGGAGAAAAAGGATTTTAAGGAATTTATAGATAAAGTTTTTGAGGAGTGAGAATCATGGAATTGGCAGTTTCCGTTAAAAATCTAGTGGTTGAATATGATCAGTTTCGCTTGGAAAATGTGAATATAGAGGTGCCCGCAGGAACGATCGTTGGTTTTGTCGGCGAAAATGGCGCGGGGAAAACAACAACGATCATAGCAATTTTAAATTTGATCCATTATCAAAAAGGTGAGATCAAGGTTTTTGGAAAAGAAATGTCTGAGGGCGAACAAGAGATAAAAAAAAGAATCGGTGTAGACTTAGATGACAGTTTCTTTTATGATAATTTTAAAGTAAAAGAAATTTGTCAGGTTTTGCGCCAGATGTTTCCAGATTGGGATCAGAATTTTATGGATGTGCACTTAAAGAAGGCTGGTATTGATCCTCAAAAGAAATTTAAAGAGTGTTCAATGGGAATGAAGGCAAAGCTGAAAATTTTGACCGCTGTTGCCCATCAGCCGGAACTTTTAATCTTAGATGAACCAACAAGCGGTTTAGATCCGGTTTCACGTGATGATATTCTTGAACTGTTTTTGGAATTTGTCCAAGATGAGCAGCACACTATTTTATTTTCCTCCCACATTACGACAGACATTGAGAAAATCGCCGATTATATCATTTTTATTCATGAGGGTCAGATTGAATTGAACATTGAAAAAGATCAATTGCTGGATACCTATGGGTTGTTAAAATGCAGTAAGCAAGATGCAGCAGATCTTGCAGATTTTCCGTACGAATATCATCAATCCATCCCTTATGCTGAAAAATTTGTGATCAAAGACCGCCAGGGTTTCCAAAAGGAATTTCCGGATTTGACCGTAGAGCGGATAACCATTGATGAATTGCTGCTGATGATGAGCAAGGGGGAGCGCGCATGAATGCATTATTGCTAAAAGAATTTTATCTGTTCAGAAATAATTCGAAACAGCTTTTTCTTATGTTGCTGCTTTTTTTGATCATTGGAATCACGACTGAAAGTACAGTCTATTTCTCAACTATTTCAATCGTGTTCTGTCTGCAGATCATGACTTCTTTTTCTTATGATCAGTATGGAAACTGGACCAGTTATGTTTTAAGTTTACCTTTATCCCGAAAAAAATATGTGGCAAGCAAATATATTTTTTCCTTTTATTGTTGTTTAACCGGCGGACTATTCTGTTTGATGGCGTATGGAATTTATGGACTTATTAAAGAATCAGGAGATTGGCGAGAAATTTTTTTACTCGCCGGCGGGATTTTTGTAATGGGAATTTTGCTGAGTGCTGTTCTGATTCCTATCTTATTGAAATTTGGAGCGGAAAAAAGTCGGATCATCTTTTATATTGTTTTTGGAGTTCTTTTTGGTATATTTTTTGTTTTTGCCAAAAATCCTGATTTAGCTCAATTTGTGCAGATGATCATGAAAAAATCGACTTGGGTCATTGGAAGTATGACCATTGCCGGAACAATGATTCTTCTGATCCTGATTTCTTTCTCTATCTCAGTCAAAATTTTTAAAGAAAAAGAATTTTAAGAAGAAAAACTGAGTGAACCGTTTAGTTTGCGAGCAAAATAGAAACTGGGAGCAACGACGTCTTCAGTCTTTGCGACCAGTTATCTTTTTGCCGAAACAAACTGGTTCAAGAAGCTGGATCCAGAAAAGCTGAATTTCGATGTACCAAGATTCTATACCTAGAAAAAAAGATTATAAAATCACGCTTCTGATTTTATAATCTTTTTTTATCGCTTCAATCAACGCTTTTTATTCATCAAATCCTGATCCTTTTGGATAGTCGCATCAATGCCTTTAATGACAGTGGATATGAATTTTTCATCCTCTAAAGCTACTAAACCGGCGATCGTTGTTCCGCCCGGCGAGCAAACTTTGTCGATCAGATCCCAAGGAGTCCCCTCAGACGCTAAAATCATTTTGGCACTGCCCAGAACAGCTTGGGCGCAGATCTCCGTAGCTAAATCTTTAGGTAAACCATTTTTTACACCGGCACGAGCCATAGCATCAATAAATAAATAAGCATAGGCTGGTGAGCTGCCGGCTAAAGCAGTAAAATTGCTAAAATCTTTTTCATTTAATTCATAAGCAGTACCGACTGCTTGAA
This sequence comes from Lactobacillales bacterium, assembly GCA_015655485.1. Taxonomy (GTDB): domain Bacteria; phylum Bacillota; class Bacilli; order Lactobacillales; family Vagococcaceae; genus JAATEZ01. The sequence continues at coordinate 3,145 of JAATEZ010000382.1, forward strand.
ACATTTGGATAACAGTGGCGACTTGTTCATGAGTCGTAAAGTCGTTCCCGCAGACAGCAGCAACTCCCTCACCAATCATGGCATTGACGTTAGGCATGACCCGGATCGTGGCGATTTTAGCATCAGATCCGGCAATCTGGGCTAATTGACTTAAAGTGGTTCCGGCAGCGATGGAAATCAAAAGAATTTTTTTTTCTGCCAGCAACTCCTTAATTTCCGTCAGAACAATGGGGACGACATTAGGTTTGACCGCTAAAAGTATTGTATCCACTTTTTCTGTTAATTCTGTATTCGATTTTACGGCATGGATCCCAGTTTGCTTTGCCAATTTTTGGATTTTATTCGAATCAATATCTGTGACATATACTTGATCGGCCGATATAAAATTTTTTGCAAGAATTCCTTGAATAATTGCTGTAGCCATATTTCCCGAGCCAATAAATCCGATTTTCATTCATGATCCTTCTTTCTTTGCTTTGTTCTTTTATCTTACCCGTTTCTTGCCGGAAATTGCAATCATTTCGAAAATATTCTTTCACTTATTTTTTAATTTTGAAACTATTTTTGATAAAGCCGCTGATCGCGGTGATTCTAGGCGTACGTTTGATATTTTAGTGGCAATAAAGCTCATAATGCGTTACGATAAATAATAAACTATTCATGAAATCAAATGGTTTAGAAATTAGATAAGGATGTCTATAAGATGAAGAGATCAATTAAAAACCTCATACAATGGATGAAAAATCATAATACGCTATTAAAGCTGATTTTTTTAGGCTCAGTTCTGCTTTTTGTAGCGAATCAAATCGGTCAGATCGCTCAACAAATGACATGGTCAAGTTTGAAAAAAGTTATGGACAGCCAAAGCCGCAGTACGCTGATCCTAATGACTCTGACGGGACTTGTCGCGGTATTGCCGATGCTGCTTTATGATTGGGTAACGGTGCGAGTGTTGGAGAGCAATGAACGCAGCAAAGTTCCCAGATTAGAATTTATTCGTTCTGCTTGGATCACAAATACCATTAATAATTTGGTCGGTTTTGGCGGATTGGTCGGAGCGACTTTACGTGCTAATTTTTACGGTGGTCAAGGAGTGGAAAAGAAAAAAACAGTGGCTACCGTTTCAAAAGTAGCTCTCTTTATGCTTACAGGCCTTTCAATTTTATGTCTGCTCGCTTTTGTTGATGTTTCTTTTATGGGAACAGCTAATCCTTATCGGCATTACTGGATCTGGCTTTTAGGAGGAAGTGCTGTAGCCCCGGGACTGCTGATTTTTATTTGGTTAAAACGCCGGACTCTGTTTGCGGATTTTTCCATTAGGCGGATCTTACAGCTTTATTTAGCTTCTTTAGGACAATGGAGCGGGGCCATTCTATGTTTTTCATTGATTGGCTATTTTTTGAACGTTGGTGTGAGCATGCGCCAAATCTATCCCTTATTTGTTGCAGCGACGTTGATTGGAATGATCTCAATGGTGCCGGGCGGGATGGGGACCTTTGATGTCCTTTTGATCGTCGGTTTAAAACAAGTAGGGGTCGATCAAGAAATGGCGGTAGCCTGGCTTTTATATTATCGGATTTTTTATTATTTCCTCCCTTTTCTTACTGGGCTTATTCTTTTTTTACAGCAGACGAGTCAAAGAATCAATCATTTGTTTGATGGTTTGCCTAAAGCTTTTTTACAAAAGATCGCACATATTATTTTAGTTTTGCTGCTTTATTTCGCGGGGATCATGATGGTATTATTATCCACTGTCCCCAATTTGTCTAATATCAGCAGTGTTTTTTCCTTTTTGTTGCCTTTTTCTTTCAATTTTCTTGATCAAACGCTAAATATGCTGATTGGGCTGGTTTTGCTTGGGTTAGCCAGAGGTTTAGCCAGCAAAGTAAAAAAAGCTTATATTCCGACCTTATTAGTATTGGCTTTTTGTTTGCTGAATACGGTCTCACGGACAGTTTCATGGAAATTGATTCTCTTTTTTGTGATCATTATGTTATGCGTTTATCTGTCTCGTAAAGAGTTTTATCGGTTTCAGTTTGTTTATTCTTTGGAAGCACTGCTCTTTGATGGGTTTTTATTTGGGATTCTGTTGATTTTATATTCCGCAGTGGGATATTATGCTTCGAGTTCTATTGACCATAATAACCCGACTCCTGATTTTTTACTTTTTCCATCTGAAAACGTGTGGTTTGCGGGTCTGGCAGGCTTGATCACCTCGCTGGTCGTTCTGTTCTTTCTCTACCACTACTTGTCTTTGCCAAACCGCACCTTAGGAAGCCCATTTGAAAAGAGGCGTTTCGAGCAATTCTTGCATCGCTTCGGGGGAAATGAAACCAGTCATTTGTTGTATTTAAAGGATAAGGAATGTTTCTATTATCAGGAAAATGGAGCAGATTTAGTTTTGATCAGTTTTCAAAGAAAGGGAAATAATTACTTTATCTATGGAAATCCTCTAGGAGCTCAAGAAAAATGGCAGGAGGCTACTATAGCTTTGCTGACAAAAGCGGATCGGTTAGATTACCAACTGGTATTTTACG
>JAATEZ010000491.1 GCA_015655485.1 Lactobacillales bacterium
TATCATTCTTTAAGGTCAGCGTAGCCTCCGTCGTCGTTTGCCCTTTCAGGCTGATCGTCACATTTTCAAGCGCATCCGTGATCTCATTTGTGTCCCGGGTAATGGTCATCCCATCAAGTGTAAAAATTGCCGATTGGCCTAAAACAGTTGTTGTTTGATCTGAATCGAATCCCAGTGCTTCACTTGCAGTACCGCTGACATTTAAGGCGCGAGCCCCCATCCTGTTATCCGTCAAAACCAATTTTTTATTGACAATTGTTGCCTTGATTCCTGAATTTTTCGTTTGATCGCTGATCTTTGTCACGATATTTTTCAGCGAATCGTTTGAATCGATGTCGATCACAAAGGTCTTCGCATGGCCTGCATCATCCGTGTCAGCAGTACTTATAGCAAGCGTTCCGGATAAGCCTAATTTATCACTGTTACTTTTTCCATCAAGAGCCACAATCGCTCCAGAAGTCACTTTAGTGCTCGTTGCCAGCTGGGAAACTGCTATTTGATAAACAGCTTCATCGGCTTCATCGGTCCCGCTGATGGTGGCTTTGGAACTATCCGAACTTGTTGCCACTTTTGTATTGAAGGTTGTATTTTCCTGCAGCGCTGTGATTTTGTTAAAAAGATTATTCAAGCGGGTATTTACATCATTCCAGGCGGTTTGCTGCCCTGTTATTTTAGTTTTTTGGCTATTATATTGAGTTAACGGAACAGATTCTGCTTCGATCAGCTGATCGATCGTATCAGAAGTGATCCCGGAATAAGAACCCAGAGTGGTACTGATCCCTGATGCACTGGTTACACTAGTCATAGTCTTATCCTTTCTTATCCACCGCAATGCCCATCTCATCCCAGATGCGGCCCACAATATCCAGCATCTCTTTTGGCGGCACTTCACGCAGTACTTGGTTCGTCTGCATATCTATTAATTTAATGATCGTCCGGCCGGTTCTTTTGTGCGTTTCATATTCAAACCGCATATCTTTGCCTAAAATTTTAGTATTGGCTTTGTCGACGATTGCCTCGATCGCCTGTTCCGAATAGAGCGGCTGCTGAATTTCAGCAGATTCCTTTTTCTTGTTTTGCTCATTAATTAAATCAGATTCTTCCTTAGAAGAATTCAAAGTGACCGCTTCTACTTTATTTATGGATCCTATTGATTGAAAGTTGATTGATTGAAAATCCATTTTCTTATTCCCCTTTCTCTAATGAGAATCAGACTCCATCTTTTTGGTGTAAGGGATCAATCGCTTTATTTAATCCAATGAAAAAAGAGAGTCGGCAATATTATCTTGCCGGCTCTCACTGAAATGCGTTTAATTTTCAGCCGACAACTGGCTGTCCTTATTGAAGTAAAGTTAAAACGCTGTTAGGCATAGCATTGGCTTGAGCCAGCATGGAAGTAGCGGCTTGAGATAGTATATTGCTCTTCGTGAAATTCATCATTTCTTCTGCCATATCCACATCTCTGATTCGAGAATTCGCTTCAGACAAGTTTTCTTGTGTCGTACTCAAATTATTGACCGTGTGCCCTAAGCGGTTTTGCGCTGCTCCTAAATCAGAACGTTGAGCCGATACATTTTTTGTTGCTGCATCAATTAGAGCGATCGCGTCTGAAGAAGCTGTGCGGCCCAGAGTATCTGCCTTTGTATCATAAGCAGATTGAGCATCCGCAACTGCTTTTTTAGCCGTTGCTAAAGTTGCCTTATCTGCATCAGTTGGTGAAGTGATGGCATCATAAGTTGCTTGCGCCGTAGTTAGTCCGTTGGTAGCACTGGTTAGTGCCGTTGTTTCTCCTGTCAAATCTGAATCTTTTGCTGTCAATGATGTATCATCAGTCAAACCTAATGCATCTGCCCCCATATTTTTAATGTTGACGTCCATAGTTTGTCCGCCATTGGCACCGATTTGAAAGGTAAATGTCGTTCCATCATCAGAAGATGAATTTAATAAAGATTTTGTATTGAATTCTGTCGTGTCACTGATTCTGGTGATTTCAGATTTCAATGCAGAAAACTCTTTATTGATTTCGCCGCGGTCATCAGAGCTCAGGGTGCCATTGGCTCCCTGAACAGCCAAATCACGCATACGGCCTAAAATGCTGTGAGTTTCGTTCAAAGCACCTTCAGCGGTTTGGATCAAAGATACCCCATCCTGTGCATTCCGTGTTGCCTGCTTCAATCCGCCGATCTGACCTTTCATTTTTTCTGAAATAGCCAATCCCGCAGCATCGTCACCGGCTTTGTTGATCCGCAGCCCTGAAGATAGTTTGGATAATGAACTGCTCTTCGCATCATTGGCTGCAGTTAAACGAGAATAAGTATTTAATGCAGACACATTTGTATTGATTCTCATGAATATTCCTCCTAATTTCATTTCGTTTTTGTAAGGGAATTGTCTTGCCCTATGCTATATATATCGGTCAATCAGATAAGCGTTTAATACCATAAATAGATTTTTATTTCTATCTGAAAGCAATCGTTAAATAATTATTCAGCTGCTTAAAAAGATATGTTAAAATATATTGAGATCGCCAAAAATAATCAATTTTAGTCGACAGTAGAGAGAGGCAGCCTTTTATGAGAATCACAAGAACAAAAATCGACCGCAAAAATTCAATGAAAAGAAAAAAAAGGCACCGCCGTATTTTAACCGCGTGCCTCATTTGTTTTTTTCTTATATTACCGCTTAGTATTTATCACTTGACGCAAGATAATTCCTCTCAAAAAAAATCACTCATTGGCGGTCACTATATTGATCTTAAAACTATAAAAGAAAAGTCAAAATCTCAAACTTAAGAGTCAGAAAAAAGCAGCGCAACCACCATAGAGCTGCCGACAGAAGATCCCAATGTAAAAAAATCGTATACCGGCAGCTGGAAACCGTTTCCAACAGTTCAAACAGAACCGCATATGATCAATTTTGACGAGACTTCTGCTGATGTCAAAGAAATCCTGCAAGGGGTCGCTAAAACTTTAAATCTTTCTGCGAAGGATCTGCAAGACTGGTGGTTCGGCCGCGACACCTCCGAACGCTCTGCCTATATTATTATTGAAAATCAAACTAATGCAAAATTTTATCGTATTTATCTTACTTGGATCGAAAATACCGGCTGGCAAATGACCAAGATCGAAGAACTTTACCAGTATCCGGCAAAATAGCAGAGGAAAACAGAACTACCGGTCCTCATGGAGCAGATCGAGCCATTGGCCTCCTGCCGTCTTAAAACAATTCAAGTGTTTGACAGCATGTATTGGATCAAAAAACGAACAATAGCAAACCCAAATAAGCTGCCTGCCAAAAATTTTCATTAACACTATCTATGGTTTTAGTAGAACTTTTCCTATATTTTTCCCGGCCTCTAAGTAGTCATGAGCCTTTTTTCCCTCAGCAAGTAAAAAAATTTTCGGCTCACTGATTTGAATCTTGTTATTTAAAAAATAAGAAAACAAACGTTGACTTCGCTGCTCTCTCTCTTTAAAACTGATCAAGTAATCCCATAAATCCCCTGTTAATAGGCTTTTTGAGTGTGCCAGCAACTCAACTAAATTAATTTGCGGCGGATTTCCTCCAGCCATACCGAAAAAAATCACTCTGCCGCGATTTTTCAAAAAAGAAACACTTTGATTCAGAGTCTTTCCTACACCATCGTAAACAGCATCAAACTTCCCTGTCAAACCAGCATTCCAATCATTTTCTCTGCTGGAAAAAACCTCTTTTACGCCGAAGGATAAGGCCGCCGCTTTCTTTTTATCCGCAGAGGCAGAGCCAAAAACAGAGACACCTTCGGAAATCAAGATTTGTGATAAAATTTGTCCCACACCGCCACTTATTCCTGAAATAAAAACTTGATCTCCTTCTTTATGATGGCCGAGATCGTGAGCTAAAAAATCCGCAGTCAATCCCTGAAGGCCGATGGAGGCCGCCAATTTAGCGTTTATCCCCTTTGGCAAGTAAATTATTTTATCCTCAGGCACAGCTACATACTCCGCATTAGAAAAAGGAACATCGACAAAAAGAATTTCACTGCCAATTTTATGCTCAATAACAGCAAGGCCTAATTCAACAATTCGTCCTGCACCTTCATAACCATTGATATACGGTTTATTATTTTCAATGTGATATTCGCCTCTTCTACGATAAATATCAGCAAAATTTAACCCAATATATTCTGTTTTCACTAATACTTCATGGGAATCCAGTACTGGTTTAGGCAGTTCTCAATATTTCAAAACATCACTTGCTCCAAAATTCTTAAAATAGAGTGCCTTCATTTGTCTACTCCCTTTTTATATCTTTTTTTATTCGTTAGAAACAGCAAGCTTTAATGCTAATCTACTAAATTTTTCATGTTCCCGCTAGGAAAAAGTTTCTTGAGCACAAAAAACTAAGTAATAATCGCTTTTTATCCATACTCTCGAAAAATTCTTTTCCTTTTTTAATAAATAAAAATTTTCGGCCAGCATTTTGACCAGCTTCTTGAAAGCGTCTTTTGTCTAAAACTTTCTATTGTTTTCTTAGTCTGTTTCTTCCGGAGAAGATGTCTCCTCTTGCGCATCAATATAGTGCAGCAGCACCTTTCTAGGCTTGCTTCCTTCTGAAGCGCCAATGACACCATTGGCCTCAAGCTCGTCGATCAGCCGTGCTGCCCGATTGTAACCGATCCTAAAGCGGCGTTGTAATAAAGAGATACTGGCAGTCTGCATTTCCACGATCAAGGCTTTGGCCTCTTCATACAATTCATCTTGAGGAACTTCACTGACCGTTTCCGTTTCTTCAGACGGCATCATGTCCGCCTGATAATCCGCTTCTTGCTGATCTGTAACAAAAGAAACGATTTTCTCAACCTCATGATCAGAAATCAAGGCTCCCTGAACACGGATCGGTTTATTTTCACCCATTGGCAAAAACAGCATATCGCCTCTGCCTAAAAGTTTTTCGGCCCCGTTGCTGTCAATGATCGTCCGTGAATCTGTTCCGCTGGAAACCGCAAAAGCGATCCGGGAAGGGACATTTGCCTTAATGATTCCCGTAATAACATCCACACTTGGTCTTTGTGTGGCTAAAATCATGTGGATCCCCGCAGCTCTGGCCATTTGTGCCAAACGGGTGATGGCCTCTTCCACTTCGTTGCTGGCAACCATCATTAAATCGGCCAATTCATCTACTACCACCACAATAAACGGCAGGATCGGACGATTCTTTCCATCTTCCAAATTACTTTGGATCACTTGATCATTATAACCAGTAATATTACGAGCCCCGCTCGCCGCAAATAATTCATAGCGCCGCTCCATTTCCTGGACCACTTTATGTAAGGCTTGAGAGGCCTTGCGCGGATTAGTGACCACCGGCGTTAAAAGATGCGGAATACCATTATAGACATTCAGTTCAACTTTTTTAGGATCGATCATCATCATTTTCACTTCATGCGGTTTCGCCTGCATCAAAATACTAGTAATGATCCCATTGATACAAACGGATTTTCCGCTGCCTGTAGATCCCGCGATCAATAAATGCGGCATCTTTGCCAGATCCGCCGTGATGACTGTTCCAGAAATATCCCGGCCTAAAGGCACCTCTAACAATTTTTCCGGATGCGGTTTTTTAGCCTCCACAATATCCCGAAAAGAAACTGTGCTAACTGCACTGTTAGGCACTTCGATCCCAATCAGGGATTTTCCGGGAATGGGGGCCTCGATCCGAACATCCTTAGCGGCTAAAGCCAAAGCAATATCATCAGTTAAACCGACGATTTTACTGACCTTCACTCCAACAGCGGGCTGGATCTCATATTTAGTCACAGCAGGCCCTAAAACCGCTTTGACCACTTTGGCATTGACCCCAAAACTTTTAAATGTTTTTTCCAAAACATCCACATTCTTCTCAATGGCCTGATATTCCCCGCTTTGGTCGGCTAAAGGGATCTCGTTTAATAAAGTGGTCGGCGGCAGTTCATAATCCCGATTTTCTGCTTCTTCAGGGATCTCAAAATCTAAAATATCTTCAGAACTATCCTCAGACTGATCGACTTTATTTTGTTTCCTTTTCAAATGATTCTCTTTTTCAAATTGCTTTTGATAACTATCGATTTCAAGCGACAATTGTTCTGGTTCCAAAGAGCCCGCTGCCTCTTGTTTTGCTGCTTCTTGTGCCAATTTTTGACCTTCAGTAAAAGGTTTGACCTGATTTTTTCTATCCTGTTCTTTTTTTATACTTGCAGCAAGCTCAACAGCCTCTGCTTCTTGCGCAGCTTTTTCCTGTTTTGATTTTAACTTTTCAGCTCTTTTTTCCTGAATGGCTGCCTGCTTATTCTGTAAAAAATCAAGACCGTTCCTACTGGATTCTACTACTTTATCCCACTGCAAACCGCTCATCAAAAAAACTCCGCAGAAAATAGCTAAAAGAGCTAAAATATAAGTCCCTAACTGGGACACCAGGAAGTGTGTGCCTCCGTAAACGACACCTCCCACCATTCCTCCGCCTAAAGACCCTGCTACCACATGGCCTTTGATTTCCACCTGTATTTTTTGCCAAGTCAAAGCGATAATGTTACTGCTGTCTGCAAGTTTGTATCCAAATAATCGGGCATGCAGAAAAAGTAAGACACCCATGTAGGACAAGACCGCTCCAAACAGACAAGATTTTTTTTTGATCTTCGGTTCGTGCCCTAAAAAAACTAAGCTTACTCCATAACAAATAATTATTACAGCTAAAAAAATATAAGTATCTCCGACTAATAACCGAAAAACATTAGCGATCAAAGTCCCAATATATCCAAGTTTCAGTAAACCAAAAAGACCGAATAGTACCAAAATCAATCCAGTGACCAAATAATTAGAGTAGGCACTTTTACTGTTTTTTTTGCTATTTCTATGTTTTTTCGATGTCGTTTTTTTCTTTGTTGCAGTATTTTTACGTGCCATTCTATTTTATCCCTCATTTCCATCAACTGTTATTATACTACAAATAGAGCTAATTTGGATACCAACAAGAAAAGCTGAACAAGTTCGATCAGCTTGGGAGAAAATATGGAAAGCGAGCATGAACCGCTTTTTGATTCATACAAGCTTTATCTATTTTCCGACCAGGCTAACGCAGTTCAGCCGGACACTGAAAAGCTGAACAAGGTATCTTGGGTCTTGAGCAAAAACAGCGAATTGAGTCTGGATCGCTTTTTTGATCCCAGCAAAAATTTTTTGCCGAAAAGTTCTGTCTCACGAGGCTGAGCAGGAAGATATTTTTAACAAAAAAAGTTGTATCCAATGTTTTAAAATAGACTGGATACAACCA
>JAATEZ010000199.1 GCA_015655485.1 Lactobacillales bacterium
AAATATCTATCCTTATTCATAGTCTATTATTATTTTTGCGTTTCTGTATTCTTGCTTCCTACAATTTTTTGAACCGCTGTTGTATATTCAGCAGACGCTTCTTTAGGCGTTTTAGTGTCTGATGCCACCGCCTCTACCATATCCTGTATCGCAAGGGAAACTTTCGGATACAACTCACTCTTTGGACGGAAATAAGCATTTTGCAATGCTGCAGTAGCTACTTTGACATATGGTTTGTTCAAATATTTGGAATCTTGAGCGGCATCATCTCTTACTGCCAGAGTCCCTTCAACAAGCGCACGCTTCACACACATTTCTTTCGTTCCCATAGCCTTTATGACCTTCCAAGCGGCATCATGATTTTTAGATTTCTTTGTTATAGCCCAAGTCCAGCCTCCTGACATCGTCACATATCCAGGATCCTGCCCGTTTTCTGTAGGCATGGGTGAGAAATTTAAAACTTCAGTCACATCATCTAATGGATGAGCTCCCCCTTCTGTCCAATTTCCTGTATTCCAAATTCCATCCATGGCTATTCCTGCTTTGTTCGTCGGCAATTTATCCTGAAAAATAACTGAACCATAGTTGCTGTTCATCGCAACGGAAAGGGAAGGTCCCACTTTTTCTTTATTCATAATGGTGTTAATAAAATCCAAAGATTTTTCTATTCCTTCAGAACCGACATTCCATTTATTAGTCTCTTCAGAATACAAAGATTCGCCAGTACCATATAGCAGTTGTTCAAAGGTTTGCATCGATACAGATTAGCCATTGGTTTTAGATACACCCATTGCAAAAGGAATCACATCCGGCTGTGTGTCTTTAATTTTAACTGCCGCATTCACTAAATCATCCCACGATTTTGGCGACCAATCAGCGGACAGACCAGCTTTTTCAAGTACAGCTTTGCTCGTCCAGATTCCACGAGAATCTGTAGTACCTGGAAGTCCATATTGTTTTCCGTCAGAACCCTGACCACCTTTTTTGAGCGCTTCCGTGTACTGATCCCATTGATCCCATTTTTTTAAATAGCTATCAAGCGGAAGCAAGTATCCTGCTTTGGCATCAGATGGTAATATAAAGGAATCTTCATTCACGATATCTGGTGCAGTGTCGGAAGACTGCATCTGCAATTGCAGCTTCGAAGAATAGTCCCCTTCACTTGATTTAATAGGAGTTAATTCTATTTTGATATTCGGGTTTTCTTTTTCAAAATTACTTATCCAGGTCTTAGTCAACAATTTGGACATACTGTCTGATTCCCCGGTATACCGCCAGGCAATTTTAATCGTTTTTACTTTTGAATCCTCACTGCTGCTTGAATCTTTACTGGAACAGCCTACTAAAGCTGCCATAGAAATTATTGCCAATACCCCAAAACAAATTTTTTTAAACTTATTCATACTTTTTCCCCCTCTTCCTTAATTTATGAAAAAATTTTTTTAAAGCTTTATTATTTTTAATGTAATAAAACTTATGATTTATATGTTATCACTTTAAGCAATAATGTCAACGCTTTCATAACCTTATTTACAACGAAAGACTAGTATGTTATACTTTTTATATCATTAAGAAAGGAGAGCCGCACACTTTGAAATTTAACAATAAGCAACCATTATATGTTCAAATCTATCAAGATTTATTGAAAAAAATAAATGAAAATCATTATAAAATAGAAAAACCGATCCCAACTGAAAAAGAGCTCTGCGAAGTATACAATGTTAGCAGAATAACGGTACAAAAAGCAGTGCAACGACTAGTCGATGAGGAGTACATTGTTCGCCGTTCCGGTGTCGGTTCATTTGTAAAGAAAAAGGATGAACCTTCAACAAAAAAATATATTGGTGTGATTCTTCCCAGTTTTCTGGAAAGTTTTGGGGCAACTATTCTCAAGTGTCTGGAATCAGAATGTGAGAAAAAAGGTTACTTTTTAGTGATTAAAATTACAAATGAGGATCAATTTCTGGAAAAAAAATATTTAAAAGAATTAATAGATTTGCCTGTACAAGGAATTATCATTGAACCTGCCCACAAAGAATTTTATAACTCAGTACTTGTTCAAGCGGTTTTAGCAAAATTCCCAATTGTTATTATTGACCGGAAATTACTGGGGATAGATTCGCTCTTCGTAGGAAGCGACCACTATCGGGGAGCGTACAGCGCGGCAGAAATGATATTTGACATGGGACACAGACATATTGGGATCATCACTTATACAGATATTTCAAATACTTCTTTGCAAAGCCGGCTAGATGCTTTTAATGATGTCTTCTCCAAGAAAAATGCGTCACTGGAGTCAAACTCAATTGACCAAATTGTAAAATCTTCCTATTTTGATCTTGAAAATACAGCTCTTATTGAAACTGATATCACAAATATTCAGGAATTTATCATGAAAAATATCGATTCGTTGACTTGTCTCATCTCACTCGATACACACTTAGGCAGTTTGATTCAAGAATCAATCCACAGATTGGGATTAAATATTCCAAAAGATCTCTCTTTTTTTAGCTTCGACACAATAAAGACGGTTTTTCTTTCTTTGCGTTATTCGTATTTACAGCAGGATGAAGAAAAAATTGCTGTGGACGCTGTGAATTTATTGATTAAAGCGATCAATCACGAGAAAATTCCTAAAAAGCAAATTATGATAGAGCCGCATATCGTCAACTATGGTACAGTTACAAAAATTGTTTGAATGTTTTTTGTATCAAAAGGGGCTCATGACAAATATTAATTTGATCCATCCAAATTTATACTGTTGGTTTCGCATAAAAAGGCATTCTCATGATAACATTGCCGCAATTAAATTTGTAAGAAATCGAGGACAGACAGCTGTGATCAAAACAGATTACAGAAAGATAAAAGTAAAGCTTTTTCCGGAAAAACAGCCTAAAACTGTGAAAAAAATTATCGGATCGACTCGTCAGGATGACTATTATGGCAGGATTTCCTACCGCCTGATTCCTGATTATATGATTCAAAGCGGCGTTCCGACTGAAGCAGGAATAGATGGCGGGATCACGATTGGGCTGCTTTCTTTGATCATTTCTTTTGTTCCTGCCTTTATTAGCTTGATGATCAGTGGTCTCATTTTGCTTCTTTTAATTTTTATTTTTTTTATGATAAAGTGTCATTACCAAACAGTTTTTTGAAACAATCTTAAGGTCGATACGAACGAAAAACTGAATAAGACCTAAAAAAATATACTAAAATCAGTGAGAAGAGACTCCATCGAAGTTTCCTTCTGCTGATTTTAGTATGTTAAAAAACCATTATTTTTTCTGCTGCTGCGTTAAAAACGACTCGTTAAATCGAGCTTCCACCCGATAAATAGGATGTCCTTTAGCAGAAAACTTTTCTTCATATTCAGTCATCACATTTCCGTCAAAATCACTCTCATGCAAATCCAGCCAAACTTGCTCTAATGACATGCCATATCTGGATAAACTGCTCAATGAATACTCAAAAAGCCCTTGATTATCCGTTTTAAAACATATTTTTCCATTAGGCCACATGATTTCCTCATAAACTTTCAAAAAACCAGCATGAGTCAGTCGTCTCTTTTCATGACGGAATTTCGGCCATGGGTCTGAAAAATTGAGGTAAATTTGATGAATCTCATTTTCAGCGAAATATTCGTTTAGCTTACTGCCGTCTACATGCAACAACTGTAAATTAGGTAAGTCCGCTAAAATCACTTTATCCAGAGCTGCTGCAAGGACACTGGTTTGCATCTCTACTCCAATATAATTGATTTCCGGATGATTCTGAGCCATTTTTGTAATAAAACGACCCTTCCCCATTCCCACTTCCACATGTATTGGCTGGATTTTTTTAAAGCGCTGCTGCCATTTCCCTTTCCAAATACCTGCACTTTCTTGTGTTGCCACATATTGCGGATAGTTGACAATTTTTTCTTTTGCTCCTGGTTTGTTTCGTACGCGCATTATTCTCCTCATCTCTCATTTCATCATTGTTATTGGTTGCTTCTTTTTGATCCCTCTCTCCTATTTATAGCGCCTAGCGTTTAAAAATCTTAAAAAACAAAATGCATGGATCCAAAAACGATCCACGCTTGATTTCAAATTTTGTCAAATACATAATCCAAATGCGTTTTGTTACCAATTCCTTTTTTGCTGGCGTGCTGAACGACTCGTTCAGCTTTTCTGAGTCTGGCTTCACAAGTCAGACTTTTTCAGCAATAGCTCAAGAAAAACTTGGCGATAGAAACCATCGCTAATTTTTTTCATTCACTATTGTTCAAAGTCTAAAACGACTCGTTCAGCTTTTCTGGATCGAGCTTCACAAGTCAGACTTTTTCAGCAATAGCTCAAGAAAAACTTGGCGATAGAAACCATCGCTAATTTTTTTCATTCACTATTGTTCAAAGTCTAAAACGACTCGTTCAGCTTTTCTAATAGGCGAAGACTTTTTTAAGGAGAAGGATCTCCTGATTCATATTTTTAAAGTAGCTTTTATGATATTGTCTGCGAATTTGAAGCATTTGAGTCATGATGCTGTACCAATGGATTCTAGCCATAATGTCTTCAGTCGGTTTTAACCCGTATGCTTTCAGCCAGGTGTTCCACTCCTTAAGGGGGACATATCTGCCTAAAATGGTGCCGACGTCAATCGCCGGATCCCCAAACATAACTGAATCCCAATCCACTAGATACAGCCGATCTTCTGTTGATAGTAACCAGTTTTTATGGTTGACATCCCCATGGCAAACACAGTACTCGTTTGTGCTGTATTCTGGCAAATGATCTTCTAAAAATCGAAAAACTCTAGTTAAATATAAATTATGCTTCAGTTCTACCGGCAAGTTTTCAGCATACTGACAGAGCAGATCAAAAGCACTTACCTGCTCTCCGCCAACTCGAAAGAGCATTTTTTTTAATGATTCAGAGCTATGAACATGCCGCAAGATCCTGACAACATCTAAACGATTGCCGACCTCATTTGAAGTCAAAACATTCCCGTCCAGCCATTCTTGCGCAGTAATCGTATCCCCGCTGCCGGTCCGTCTGGTCCAAACGAGTTTTGGTGTGATCCCCTCTTTTGAAAGAGCCGCTAAAAAAGGAGAAGTATTTCGCTTAATAAATACTTTATCTGTTGATCTAGTTCCCATAAAAGCTTGACCAGTGTCTCCTTCAAGAGGATGTAGCTGCCAATCTTTATCGAATTGAAAACCTATTGACATCCTACCTTCCTCCAATTCCTCACTCCAACAGCCTTTTACATTTAAACTTGTATTCTTATTTTAAAGCCCAAAGAAACACTAGTCAAGAAGACAGTTGTTCCCTATTCACTATACTTTTTTTTTTTAGTATATTTCAATCTTTTTAAGTCGATAAGGAAGATAAAATTTAACAAATAAAAATATTTCAACTGCTAATGCAACAACGATCAGTATGGCAGAGGCCTTATCTGACATCATGATCATTACTAACAAACCTAAGATCATTCCGGCAATCACCAGCAGCAATGTGATCAGCTGGCCTACTGCTTGTTTTTTTTGATTCATTGGAACGGGATATAATTGTGTCATCATCATGTAATCAAATTGTCCATATATCGGCAATAATTGAAACCCAATCAGATAAATAAACACCAGCGACACCGCTAAAGCCATCCAAAAATCTGGTAAAAAAGCTAAGATGACACCAGACACAAGCAACAAACGGAAAAATAAACCACTGTACTCAGAACCTCTAATAAAACTGCGAGCATAAAGATACAAATAAGTATTTTTTTGTGTCTTTTGAATTTTATTTAAAACGCCATCAAACATTTTTCTTCTTTTAACTGAGCTGGAAATGTCCGGTACATCGGTAAAAAGATTGATAAACCGGTAAATATTATGCAAACGCTGCTGTTCTGTCTTTACCATTTTCTCCCAGTCCAAATTAGCGGCACGGAATTTTCGGAAAGTATATCGATATTCCAGAATTATAACGAAAATACTTAGCAATAGACCAACTATTGGATGAACAAATAAAGATAAAATCAAAGATAATAAAATCCCTAACCATAAAAACAGGCGACCCGGATCCTCACTTGGCTGTTCCTGTTGAAAAAGAAGACTGATCTGACTATATAAATGGGCTCCTTTCAAAAACAACAGCATCGGAAAAAACAAAAAGAAATAATTGAAGCCGATGTTTTCTGTTGCGACTAGCAAAGGAAGCGATACGCCACAAAAAAGAAACAAAAGGAACCCTGGTAAAAACAGCGAATGTCTCCAGACTTTCTTAAAATATACCGGCATCTGCGATTCTTTAGGAAGCAGAAAAACTTCATCGGCCGGTTGAATGAAGGTC
This sequence comes from Lactobacillales bacterium, assembly GCA_015655485.1. Classification (GTDB taxonomy): domain Bacteria; phylum Bacillota; class Bacilli; order Lactobacillales; family Vagococcaceae; genus JAATEZ01. The sequence continues at coordinate 6,327 of JAATEZ010000199.1, forward strand.
GCCAAACGGCCTATAGATAAAGCTGCGATCCATATAACAAGAACAATAACTTTTCCGTACGCAAAATCAGCAGGTAACGTTTTCAACGCATTGGAATAATAGAGACCCAGACCGCCCACTAAAAACATGCAAACCAATAAAAAATGATCATTAAAAACATATTTCAAATATCTCATCATTTTTTTCTGGTACAGGTCCATTCTTTTTTTTAAAAAAGCTTCCATCAAACTTCGGCTCCTTTTTCTTTCGTCAAAGCAACATAAATCTCATCTAAAGACGAATCAGGCAACGAAAATTCCTCTTGCAGATCCAAAATCGAACCTTGTGCACGGATCAGGCCCTCATGCAGTACCACGAAACGATCGCAATATTTTTCTGCCGTCGCCAAAATATGCGTAGACATCAAAATGGCAGCTCCTTGGTTCCGCATCTCGTCCATCAGCTCTAACAGGGCATTGATCGCCAGCGGGTCTAAACCTAAAAAGGGTTCATCAATAATATACAGACTGGGCTCTATCAAAAAAGCACACAAAACCATGACCTTTTGCTTCATCCCTTTAGAGAAATTGGCAGGAAACCAGTCCAATTTATTTTCCAGCCGAAAAGTTTCTAATAATTTCTGTGCCCGTTTAAAAGCAATATCTAAAGGAATATCATAAGCCATTGCCGTCACTTCGATATGCTCTTTCAAAGTCAATTCTTCATATAATGCTGGTGTTTCTGGAATAAACCCGATTTTTTTACGATAGCTTTCAGGGTGTTCCTTCAATGTTTCCCCATCTATTTCGATCGTTCCCAATCGAGGTGTCAGAAGTCCCATAATATTTTTGATCGTCGTGCTTTTACCTGCACCGTTCAGCCCGATCAGGCCGACCATTTCCCCTTGTTTGACTTCAAAACTAATATCTTTAAGCACAGGGATAGGCCCGTAGCCTCCTGTTACATTCTTTATCGATAAACTCATTATATTTTCCTCCAACATGAATAAGTAGATTTATTATACCATAGAACAATTTCATGATAACAATAGTTTTCTTTTCTTTGATCTAAGTTTTGTGGTAAAGTAAAGAAAACAACTGACGCAATAAGCATCGGAAAATTTTCAGAAAGAAGGATAACGATGGAAAATTGTATTTTTTGTAAAATAGCCGCAAAAGAGATCCCGAGTTACAAAGTATATGAAGATGATGTGGTTTATGCCTTTTTAGATTTATCCCAAGTAACTAAAGGACATACTTTAGTCATTCCCAAAAAACACATAACAGATATTTTTGCGTATGAAGATAAGTTGGCTGCAGAAGTCTTCGCACGGATCCCCAAAATTGCCCGAGCTCTAGAAAAAGCTTTTCCGGACATGTTGGGATTAAATATCTTGAACAACAATAAAGAATTAGCCTACCAATCTGTTTTTCATTCTCATATCCATTTGATTCCGCGCTATAGCAAAAAAGATGATTTTTCGATTCATTTTGGTGACCATAGCAAAAAAAATTCTGCAGCTGAGCTGACGGAAATCGCTCAAAAAATCGAAGAAAATATGGAAGGATAAGATAATTATGAAAGGTTTTTTAAAAGGATTATTGTTTGGTTCGCTTGTCGGCGGCACTGCCGGTTTATTTTTTGCTCCAAGGAGCGGCAATGAAACCCGCAAAAAATTAAAGAAAGAAATAGATGAAGCAGCTGAATTGAACGAGGCCTTAGATGAAAGTTTAAAAAACTTTCAAGAATCCTTGACTGCTGTCAAACAAACGGCTGAGGAACTGCTCGTTCCCTTTCTTGACGAGACCGACAAAGCGGTTCGCGACTTCCAATTCCAAGCCGAACCCCGAATCAAACAAATTGAACAACAAATAGAAAAGCTGAACCAGTCGTTTTAGACTTTGAACAAATAGCTCAAGAAAAAATTTAGCGATGGTTTCTATCGCAAAACTTTTCTTGAGCTATTGCCAAAAAAGTCTGACTTGTGAAGCCAGACTCAGAAAAGCTGAACCAGTCGTTTTAGACTTTGAACAAAAGAGAGCGGCTAGTTTTTTATCTATGAACTAGCCGCTCTCTTTTTGATTTCATTTATTTTCCTTTGGCAAATAAAAACTGCGGTTATCCATTCCAAAGATCCGTTCCGTAAATTCACCTGGCTGAACCAATCTTAAAGAACTCAGCATCATTTGCATCGAAGCATCCATGTTGTCGATTTGATGTAATATTTCAGCTTCCATAATTCGCGGCCGCACTGGAGAACCATATTCTAGCTCACCATGATGCGCTAAAACCATGTGTTTCAATACGACAATATCTTCATCGGTATCATTGATTTTTAAAGCGATACAGGCTTTAGTTATTTCCTCATCCACCAAAACCAAGTGACCAACTAAATTTCCGACTAAGGTATATTCTGTCGACATCGGCCCGGAGAGCTCAATCACTTTACCTAGATCATGTAAAATAATTCCTGCATACAACAACGAATGATTGACTTCAGGATATTCTTTGACGATCGCTTTACCTATATGCAGCATCGTTACCGTATGAAAAGCTAGCCCGCCGGCAAAAGCATGATGATTCCGTTTAGCCGCAGGATACTCAAAAAAAGCTTTTTGATGTGTAGTCAATAAGTGGCGTACGATCCTTTGCCAGTGAGCATTGGTGATTTCAAAAAGAGTCTGGTTGATCTCATCCACCATCGCATCTGTTTTTACCGGTGCCCGTTCCATATATAGACTAGGCTGGTCAGGTTCATTTTCATGCGCGACTCTCAAATTAGTGATCTTTACTTGCGGATTCCCTTGATAATTTTCTCGCTTGCCGCCTAAGAAAACCACCACTCCAGCCTGAAAACGCTGGATTTCTTTTTCAGAAGCATCCCAGTATTTCCCGTCGATCGTTCCTGAAGTATCCTGAAAAGTAAAAGCAATAAACTTTTTGCCATTTTTTGCAGTGCGTACATCGGCATTTTTAACAAGTACAAACATCTCAAACACTTCATCTACGGTCAATTCTCTTAATTTTTTCATCCTCGGCTCCTTCACTTATGTTTATTATTTCTTGACGATTCTCTTTAAAATACGCTAATAGCTCCTGATCTGACGAAAAATAAATCACTTGATTGTCATAGCTGATTTCTTTTAGAATTTCAAACAGCTGGATTTTCCGATTTTTATCGTAATGCAGCCATCCATCATCTATTATAACAGGAGATAGCCTATTATGGCGATGAAGCCAAATAAATCCAAGTCTTAAAGCCATGTATAATTGATCTTTTGTCCCTGTAGAAAGCTCTCCCAGTGGATAAAATACTTGATTTTCTCTAAGGAGACCCAATCTGTTCTTTTGAAAAACGATTTGAATAGCCGGCTGCTCCGTTATTTTAGCAAGGTAGCCGGCTGCTTTTTGTAAAACACTAGGTAATTGCTGCTGCGATAAAGCTTCTAGTGCCTCCAGAATCAGCTGACTTTCTAATTTATTTTCGATCCATTTATCGGTCAAATTTTTGATTTGACTTTCTAATTGAGCCCTGCTCTGATAAAGTTCATCCAGTGAGCCATCTTTTTCCATCCATTCGATCTGGTAAGCTGTTTTCTGTTGTTGTTCGCTTAATCCTTGTTTTTTTCTATCATACTCCGCAGCCTTTTTTTCTCTCGATTCTAAATCACTGACTATTTCTTCCCGAGAGCGATTTTCTCCTTCGCTAAAAATCTGTGCCAGCAACTGATCTAGTTCTTCTGCCCGTTGTTTCTTTTTTTCTAACTGAGTTTGTGATTTTAGTAAACTCGGTATCTTGCTTAGATCCTGGACATCAAAATGTTTTAAGATATCCTGATGCTTATCCACTAAGTCTGCATATTGCTGCTGAGCCTCCAACAAAGAAACGCGATAGTGCTCAACCTTATTTATTAAAGAACGATTTCTTTGTTTCTCAAGTTCCATTTCTTTAGTAAAAGCAGCAACTTGCTCAAATTTTTCAGAAAGGGATTTATCACTTAACAAATCAGCTAAGTCTAATGCAGAAAAACGCTGATCGATTTTCTGTAAAATTTCTTGATTCTGTTCATATTCTATTGCCATCTGATCTATGTCTGACAATAATTGCTGACAATATTCCATGTCTTTAAAGCTTTGAAGCCATTCAGTCACTGAACGAATCAACGGATAATGATTACTCCTGCCGATTTCCTGCTGGATTTGAATATTCACAGCAAGACTTTGCTGATAACTCTGCTCTTTTGTCAATAAATTTTCTTGTTCCAGACTTAATTCGTCTAGATGGTAATACAACTGCTGCCACTCAGCCTTATCCAGTTGAGCCGCCCCGCGTTTCTTCCGGTCCTGCCTAAAAAAATAAAAATAACCGCCCAAAATAAGCAAACTGATACTGATCAGAAGAACCATAAAATGGGTAGGACCGGATAATAAGAAGGAACCGACAACGCCGATGATCCCTGTCCCGATAATCAATAAAGAAAACGGACCTGTGTCTTTCACAGTGGTGCGTTTAAACAGACCGGTATTTGCTGCCCCGTCAGTCAGTTCAAGTTTTTCTTCTATAAATGAAATTTGCTGCTCTATCTGCTTTTTTTCTGAAGCAATGTTCTTTTGCAAAAGATGATTCTGTTCTAACTCCATTTTAGCTTTCAGTACCATTCGTTCTGTTTCTTGAAGCTTTAATACCTGCTCTTTTGAAGGTAAGTCAGGTCGATCGACAGGATCCCATCCATGGAACTCTGTTAATTCCTGTACTTTTGCTTTTTTTTCCAAAGAATTTTTTTCTAACCAGCGAATCGTTTCATTATGTTTTTCCATGACTGCTTTTTGAGAAAGGATCTCCTGAATCAGAGGCTCTTTTTCAAGATAAGATTCAAGTGAATCCTTTTGATCCGTTTGACTTGACTGGCTTTGATCAAGCTTCGTCAGACGTTCTGAAAGGATTTGAGATCTGTGAAAAATATCAGACAATAGCTGTTTTTCGGCCGCAGACATTTTCAATTCGTTTTCCCGCCGCAACTCCTGTTTAAGCTGCTGATATTCCTGATAGAGTGACCAATAATTCAGCTGCTGATCCAGCAAACGTATTTGAAAATCATTTTTCTTAGCTTTCACTGTCAACTTTTCCCGTTCTTTAGCTAAATTTTCAATCGTCGCTGCCTTTTCTTGATAACTGGCTTCTTCTTGCTCTTTTTCTTTGATTTTCAGCAAAAGCTCCCGATAATTTTTCAGCCATTGATTCAGCTGCGGGAAACGTCCTGTCGGCTTATAAATTTCCTGATTAGATTTGTCCAGAATGGTTTTGATGGATAACAGCTGCTGGCTTCCAGCAACGCCGATAGCCAACAATAACTGCTGCAAATGTTCTTCATTCAGTTGACTGATTTGCAAAAGTTGTTCTTGTTGAAAAGTAAAAATCTCTTGAAATAACATTTTGTTTAGCGGTGCTAATAATTCTTGCAGCTCAGCTTCGGCTCCCACTCGACCATCCGCAAAAAGGACTGAAACTTCGGTACCGGCCTTTGAACGGCTCCGTTTTACTAGAACCTGTTCTTTTGAAGTCATTTCAAGAAGCAGGCTGCCTCCATAAAAAGTTCCGCTATGCGGCGCATAATCTGATTTTTGCCCTCTTTTTTGAGGAAATCCAAACAAGATTCCCAGGATAAATTGATAAATAGTCGATTTTCCTGCCTCATTGTCACCAAAAAATAATAGATGCTGGCTAGTTAATTGAAAAGATTTTTGTTGCCATTTACCAAAACCATCGATATTGATTTCTTTGATTTGCATGATCAAGTCAGCCTTTCGTTCATTTTTTGCACCAATTCAATTTTCGCCTGCTCTATCAGGCTGGTTCTTTCAGCCTGAGTTTCCGGCAACATAGCATACAATAATGGTTGACTGTATAATTCTTTAGTTAATTCCTTAAATTCAGCGTCCTCTCGATACTGAATCCCTAACTTAGTCAATAACTCCTCAGAAAAACCAAACGGCAAAATGAAGGACTCTGTTTTTTGATTGATCAAAAAAT
>JAATEZ010000453.1 GCA_015655485.1 Lactobacillales bacterium
CCAGCAGATCAACTCCTGAATGTGGCTGGTGGCTGTCATCTTGCTCCGCTTCGATAAATCCCAGTGATTGATTGCTTAAAACGATATTGATGATCGGCAGTTGGTACTTCACTTCAGTTAAAATATCAGGAGCCACCATCGCCCAGCCGCCATCACCGGATATAGCCCAAACTTGACGGTCAGGATAGTGCGACTGAGCGCCGATCGCTGCCGGCAAAGCATAACCCATCGTTGCATACCAGCCGGATGTTGTGAATTTTTCTTCATGATTTATCTTTAAAAAGCGGACACTTTCAATAGTAACATTACCCACATCGATTTGGAAAATAGCCTCTTCATCCGCTATTTTATTTATCTGCTCAAAAACAGGTTCGACACGCATGGGTTCTTGCGCAGCATCTTTAAAAGAAGCCACCCATTGGTCCCAATTCTTTTTATTCGCTAAAGCTGCCTGATAAAATGGCGTGGGCGGAATCGGTTCCCCGGCCCTCTCTATTATTGCCTGCAAAGTTTTTTTAGCATCAGCCAAAATTGGCACATCGACATGATGACGATTGCCGATACGTTCTGAATCGATATCTATTTGAATAAATTTCGCATCAGAGTTAAAGAAAAACTCGCCAAAAGGATAATCGCTGCCGACAAATAGGATCGCATCTGCACTTTCTGCCAGTTCAACTCCTGGTTTTGTGGCAACCCGGCCAACAGACTGCATATAAGCTTTATAACTATCTGGAATGATTCCTTTCGCTAAAGCAGTCGATAAAATCGGCAAAGATAATTTTTCGGATAAAGCAATAATTTCCTTTTTTGCCTTTTTAGCGCCGACACCAAAATATAAAATTGGATGTTTCGCTTCATGCAATATCTTAACGGCCTTGTCCACTTGATTTAGATCCGGTTCCGGCCAAATAGGTTCTTGATGAGTATCAGCAGTAGAAATATAATCATCTTCGATCTCAGCCCAGCCTAAATCTTTAGGAATCGTTACAACAGCTGCTCCTTTATATTTATAAGCTTGTCTGATCGCTTCATCTACTACATGCGGTAATTGTTTTGCGGTCATAACGGTTCGATTATAAACAGACACATCCGCAAAAATCGGATTTTCATTCATTTCCTGAAAATAATCAGTATTCATCACATCAGTCGGCACTTGCCCGACTAAAACCAGCAATGGAACGCGATCATGTTTCGCATCATATAAACCATTTAACAGATGAACAGCTCCTGGACCGGCTGAACCAAAGCAAGCAGCAATTTGACCAGTTGTTTTTGCTTCGCCGGCAGCAGCCAAGGCACCCACTTCTTCATGGCGAACCTGGATATACTTGATCGTATCACGACGATTATGCAGTGCATTCATAGTAGAATCAAAAGAACCGCCTGGCAAACCATAAATTGTTTTGATATTCCAGTCTTCAAGAACCTTGAGCATAGCATCTGCCGCATTTATTTTTGACATAAAAAAAGCCTCCAAAAAATATTTTTAGCGCTTACTTATTATAAGCTGCATTTTTAGTATATACTTCTGATCTAACTTAGTAAAATTTTTCGAACTTTCTTTCAATTTATTTTCCAACAATTATTAATGCTGTTGTGATTCATCTTTTTTCATCAGAAAATAATTGCAATATAATTAGAAAATTTATTTAATCATGACAAACTGATGAAAGCTCCCTTGACTAAGAGGCTTCGAAATGGATTCAAAATAACTATTGGTCGCTTTGCCTAAGATAAGTTTCCAGAGAACGGCCAATATTTTTTCGTGATCGACACCATATGGGACAGCAGCTAAATTTTCCGATTGATGGATAAGCCGCTGGTGAATACTGATCATCTTCTCTTTCATCAGTGCCCAAGTCCTCTCCGCGGATCGCTGCAGTAAAAGGCTGATTTCTGCCGGATAAACCGGAACAGCCGCGCGCAATCCATTTTCACTTTTTTCAATAATCTTTAATCTGATCATGACTTCGGTAAAAATGTCCGGCCTTCGTTCCGCATAACCGTTATCGCTCATAAGCATTTTTAAAAGCTTCTGCCCAGCCTGAGTCAATAAATAATCACCATTAACGTCTCCCAAAATTTTATAGAGGGCTGCGAGCTCCTCATTTTCCCGATAACTATTCCGTTCTACTGAGGTCAGATAAACCGAAAAGTCTGATCGTTGTGAATCCATACTGCTAAAACTGATAAATTCAAAGCGAAAATTGCTGGAAGCATGCCATCGGATCGGTAATGAGTCGATTTGTTGAGCAAAAGAAGTTTGATCTTCAAAAAGAGGAAGGACTGTTTTATATTTTTAAGGTATCCGCAACAAAGAAAACAAATTTGGCAAAATACATTGATTCAAAATAGAACCAAAATATAAATCAAACAAGTCTTCATCTGTTATTTCTCGTTTTAAAATTGGGCTAAACTCTTCGTTTTTAAGTAAATTCTGCGTTTGGAGCAGCGATAGGATCTCAGAAGATGCTGTTGCAATCATTTTTTGCAAGACATTTGTGTCTGCTTCAATAAAAAAAGGTTCATTGAGTTTATATAAACGATTTTCCCGAGAAATAAAATTCATTTCGACTAAAGCCTCGATCAAATGCTGCGATTCAGCGAAAGAAGAAAGTTCATTGCGAAGCTCTTTTAATGTTCTCCCCTCTTCTTTTATCAATAAAGAATTCAGCAAGGTTTCAAAAAAAGAAAACCGTTTTTGCGCAGAGAAATGCTTCAGGGAACTGGGATAAAGTATTTCCGGCGGGATATAAAATTTCATTGCCGTCAGCCTCTCTTTAAATAAATTGAATTGTAAAAAAATGAAAGGCGAAGCAAAACTGCTCCAGCCTTCTTAATAGATACTATATTGTGCAGATTTTTTCGACAGTAGCTCAAGAAAGATTTTAGCGATGAGTCAAGCATCGTGAATTTTCTCTTGTGTTTTGGGACAAAAAGGTAATTTTCTTTCGAGCTGAACGAGCTTGGCTCAGCTTTTCTTATTTATTAAAGGCTTCTGTTAATGGGGGAACGATTTGTTTTTTTCGTGAGACAACGCCTTTTAAAAAGGCGGTATTATTTTCAAGTTTAGTATTGAAAGCTGCTTCTACTTTATCTTTGGAGTCGCCAACGGCCAGGGCAACAGAATCACTACTCAAAATATTAGTGATAACTAATAGAAAAAGATCATAACCATTTTTTGAATTTTGCTCAGCCATGGCCGCTTCCAATTCTGTTTGGCGCTCGATGACCTCTCCGACATCTACTGTGTTCACTTGACCGATCCGCACATTTTTATCTCCTAAAGGAAAACTTTTAGCATCCGTGTCTAATAATTCATCAGCGGTTTTATTGCTTAGTTTTGTACCGGCCTTCAGCATTTCCAGTCCGTATTTTTCTGTATCTACATCTGCCAGCTTAGCCAGTTCTTTCGCCGCTTTGACGTCTTCATCAGTGCATGTAGGTGATTTGAAGAGTAGGGTATCTGAAATGATCGCTGATAACATCAGTCCGGCTATTTTTTTAGGAATCTCGATCCCTTTTTCCTGATACAATTTATAAATGATCGTGTTCGTGCAGCCGACTGGTTCCGCCCGATAATAAAGCGGATCTGCTGTTTCAAAGTTAGCGATCCGATGGTGATCGACAACAGCGAGAACAGTCACGTCTCTAATGTCGCTGACACTTTGCTGAAACTCATTGTGATCGACCAGAATGACCTCTTGCGTTTCAGCAGCAGCATTTTTTATCACACGCGGTGCATCTGTCTCAAAATGAGCCAAAGCATACTCAGTCTCCTCATTTGGAGCTCCTAAAGCGACAGCTTCAACCTCAAGACCGAGTTTTTGATTTAAATAAGCATAGGATATGGCAGAAGTAATGGCGTCGGTATCAGGATTTTGATGACCGAAAATTAATATATTTGACATAAACAAATCTCCTTTATTGATAATAAAATTTATTTTAAACGAGAAATATAATTCTCGTCCTGCAGATAATGATCAAAAGAATCCATAAAAAAATGAATACGCGGAATTTTGATTTTTTCTTCTTTAAAAACAAAAGCTAATTCTAAATCGATCGCTGGTTCAAAAGGCAAAGCATACAGATCAGCTTCCTCGCGATGTGCTTGAAAAAAAGATTTCGGCAAAGCCGTACATACCCCAGTTTCACTGCTGAATTTAAACATTTGCGCCGGTTTAGTGAAATGAGCGACACTTTCCGGCAAGTCTGTCTCCTGATTCTTAAAGGCCGTGTTGATGACCTGAGAAACAAAATAATTCTTAGGATAGGTCACCCAGGAATACTGAAGCGAATCCCGAATAGAGATATTTTTTTTGTCGAACAGGTTTTGTTGTTGGTGCAAAAAAAGGATCTCATCTTTCAAAATAGTTTTTGTTTTATAAGCTTTCCAGTTCTTTACGCGGTCATTATGCAAATACAAAATGGCCAAATCAATTTTTCCAGCCTCCAGACTTTCCCAGATTTCTTTTCTGTTGACCATCAAAAGAGTGACTTCGACCTCTGGGTAACATTGATAGTAATGGATAATAAAATTGCTGAAAACTTTTTCCTCAATGCTGGCTGAAATTCCTATAACGATTTTTCCGTTTGTTTCACTAGAGTCCTTCTGGATCGAATTCGTTGCATCTTCCAAAATAGCGAATACTTCTTGAATGGCAGTATACATGATTTGACCGGCATCTGTCATTTTTAAAACTTTTCCTGTAGTGTAAAACAGCGGTGTTCCGACATTCATTTCTAATTTCTTGATCTGTTGCGTCAGGGCCGGTTGAGTGATTCCTAAAAGCTTGGCCGTTTGGGTGTAATTAGATGTTTCGACCAGCTGTAAAAAATAAGAAAATGTTCGAGAAGATAGTAATTTTTCAGGTTGTGCCTTCATGGTCATCCCTTCTCTATTTGATTGCGAGTTCTTCTTTAATCATATCAAAATATCAAAAAAGAGCAATAGTGAAAGAAAAATTTTAGCGATCAGCATTATCAATCTATCCGGATGCAAGAATATTAGCAGACTTTTGTGTATCCTTCTTTTCATAAAAAAAAAGCAAAGACTGATAAAAATAGTCCTTGCTTAAAATCATTTTCTTGCTAGTTGCTTCTAGTTAGATAGCCGCGATAATCTGATGTGTGCAGCAATTTTTTAGCATTCGAGACTCTTTCTTCTGTTGGAGGATCAATTCCCTTTAAGGGATAATCAATCCCCATATCCTGCCATTTGTACATTCCCAGCTTATGGTATGGTAAAATCTCCACACGATCCACATTTTTAAGGGTCTTGATAAATTTGTCCAAACGAATCAGATATTCATCGTAATCACTTCGCTCAGGAACTAATACATGACGGATCCAAACCGGTTTGCCAATATCAGACAAATAAGTCGCCATTTCTAAAATATTAGTATTGGATTGAGTCGTTAAAATTTTATGCTGCTCATTATCAATATGTTTGATATCAAATAACAATAAATCAGTATATTTCATCAATTCATTAAACTTGCTGAAAAATGGTTCCTCATGTGTAAAGGGTTTACCGCATGTATCGATCGTGGTGTTGATCCCAAGTGCTTTGGCTTTCTTAAAAATATCAATTAGAAAATCCAATTGCAAAAGAGGCTCCCCGCCGCTTATTGTGATACCGCCTTTTTGACCCCAATACGGACGATATTTCAACGCTTCATTCAGCAATTCATCTGTCGAACGCTCACGGCCGGCGCCAATATTCCAAGTATCCGGGTTATGGCAAAACTGGCATCTCATGCGGCAGCCTTGCATAAATATAATAAAACGGACACCGGGTCCGTCAACAGATCCAAAACTCTCAGTTGAATGGACAAAACCGGTAACTTTTGTTTCAACTAAATTTGTCATTGTCTTCTCTCCTATTATTTTATTAATTTAATTATAAGACCAAACCACCATAAACACCTAATATTTTGCCTGTTTTATTAGAAAACGGATGAATAAGCTTATCTTATCCATCCGTCATTCAGCGTTATTTATCCACGTTATTTTTCCACTTGGATTTTATTACATTCTGTCGTGGAAAGTTCTGCTGATAACATCCATTTGTTGTTCACGGGTCAAGTCGATGAATTTTACTGCATATCCAGAAACTCGAATGGTGAAGTTCGCATATTCTTCTTTTTCAGGATGTTCCATGGCATCAACTAATTTTTCTTTGCCGAAGACATTCACGTTTAGGTGATGAGCGCCTTGGTCGAAGTAGCCATCTAAAACTCTTACTAAGTTTTCAACTTGGTCATCTTCGTCATGTCCCAAAGCATCAGGGTTGATACTTTGTGTATTAGAAATACCATCTAAAGCATATTCATATGGTAATTTTGCCACAGAGTTCAACGATGCCAACAATCCGTTTTGTTCTGCCCCGTAACTTGGGTTAGCTCCTGGTGATAAAGGTTCGCCGGCCCTGCGTCCGTCAGGAAGACTGCCTGTAGCTTTACCATAAACAACATTTGAAGTAATGGTCAAAATAGATGTCGTTGGTTCAGAATTTCTGTAAGTATGACGTTTCTCGATTTTTTCTAAGAAAGTCTTCAACAACCATACGCCGATTTCATCCGCACGTTCGTCGTCATTTCCATATTTAGGAAATTCTCCTTCAGTTTCGTAATCAACAACAAGACCATTTTCGTCACGAATTGTTTTAACTTTTGCATATTTAATAGCAGAAAGCGAATCAATCACGTGAGAGAATCCAGCGATACCAGTTGCAAAAGTACGTTTAACGTCTGTATCGATCAAAGCCATTTCAGAAGCTTCATAGTAATATTTATCATGGCTGTGATGAATTAGATTCAATGTATTTACATATAAGCCAGCCAACCAGTCCATCATATTTTCATATTTTTCCATCACTTCATCATAGTCCAAATATTCTGAAGTGACCGCTTGATATTTAGGTCCAACTTGAACTTTGTTCTTTTCGTCGACGCCTCCGTTGATAGCATAAGTCAAACATTTAGCTAAGTTTGCACGAGCACCGAAGAACTGCATTTCTTTACCAGTTTGCGTAGCAGAAACACAACAGCAGATCGCATAATCGTCACCCCATGTCACACGCATCACATCATCGTTTTCATATTGAATAGAACTAGTATCAATAGAAATTTTCGCTGCATAATCTTTGAAAGTTTCAGGCAATCTTGAAGAATAAAGAACTGTCAAGTTTGGTTCTGGTGAAGGTCCCATATTTTCTAAAGTATGCAAGAAGCGGAAGTCGTTTTTAGTGACCATCGAACGGCCGTCAACCCCCATACCACCAATAGATAATGTTGCCCAAACTGGATCTCCAGTAAACAATTCATTGTAAGAAGGAATTCTGGCAAATTTGACCATACGCAATTTCATTACCAAATGATCGATCAATTCCTGAGCGCCATCTTCAGTAAGAGTGCCGTTGGCAATATCTCTTTGGATATAAATATCCAAGAATGTAGAGATACGTCCGATACTCATTGCAGCACCGTTTTGTTCTTTGATCGCAGCTAAGTAACCAAAGTAAGTCCATTGAACAGCTTCTTTCGCGTTGACAGCTGGTACAGAAATATCGAAACCATAGCTGGCAGCCATTTCTTTCATTCTCTTAAGCGCGTTATACTGATCAGTGATCTCCTCACGCAATTGAATCACATCATCAGTCATTGTACCATCGCCGCAATTTTCATGATCTTTGAATTTTTCTTCCATCAAATAATCAATACCATATAAAGCTACACGACGATAGTCTCCTACGATACGTCCGCGTCCATAAGTATCTGGAAGACCTGTAATGATTTTATTTCTTCTGGCCGCTCTGATCTCAGGTGTATAAGTATCGAAAACGCCTTGATTATGAGTTTTGTGATATTTGGTGAAAATTTCATGGAATTTAGGATTTGGTTCATAGCCATAATTCGTTAAAGCTTCTTCAGCCATTTTGATTCCGCCAAAAGGCATGAATGCTCTCTTCAAAGGCTTATCTGTCTGCAAACCAACGATTGCTTCGGAATCTTTTGCTTTTTCATCAATATATCCTGGGGCAAAAGCATTACTAAATGATACGGTATCAGCATCCATATCCAATACTCCGCCATTAGCACGTTCTTGTTTTTGCAAGTCTTGCAGTTTTCCCCATAATTCATTCGTAGCATCACTTGGATCCACTAAGAAAGAACTATTTCCTTCATAAGGTGTGTAATTGTTTTTAATAAAATCTCTTGTGTTGATTTCTTCTTTCCAAATTCTTCCTTTAAATCCATCCCAGGCATGTGCTCTCGTTACAGCAACATCTTTTGTAGTTTCCATTGATTGGACCTCCTTAAAATTCATATGAAATTCATATGTAACAGCTTTACAAGTAAAGTATAACACATCTCAAAAAAACTGCAAGCATTAACTTATTGTTTTTTTAACATAATTATAAAGAAGGGACATTTTTTTTTGAAAAATCCTATTGTATCAACATATTTTATTTGTGAATTACTTGGCTAAACGAAAATAAGCAAAAAATTCATATTCAAAAATCTGTATTAAAAAATAGTTAAACTGTACTATAACAGAATAAATGAAAGCGATTATTCTATATAACAGTCCAACTATTTTAATATTCTATGTTTTCAATGATGTACTTTTTTAAACGCAGAGTTAATGGACATTCACTTTATTTTTCAGGTTCTTCTTCTTGCTTGGCTTTTGGAATGATTTTTTCATGCGAAGCCTTGATCCCGCCGGTTTCTTTTTCATCCGCCAGGAAAGAACCGTTTGAAGTTCGATCATTGATAGGAAAACTTGTGACATCTACTAGGATTTCTGCATCCTTCTGCGTCAGCAATACCAGTGTCTCGCTGATTTCTCCTTGATTCATTGTCAAAACCCGGTGCGGATTTTTTTTCAACTCTTTAAGGACCATCAGGCCACGTTTAGCTCTGCCCAGCGTATTTAATTCCTGAGCAAGCATTCGTTTGGCGGCTCCCCTTTGTGTGATGATCAGGATCGGAGTATCTCCGTCCGGTAAAACCAACAGACCATTAACGACAAAATCTCCTTCTTTTAAATTGATCGATTAAACGCCCGCCGCTTTTGCTCCAGTGATCGGCACCTCGGTCAGAGGATAGCGCAGCCCAA
>JAATEZ010000333.1 GCA_015655485.1 Lactobacillales bacterium
CAAACTTTGCGCGAAACGATCTCATTGTCGCCAGTCAATACCTTTACTTTTACCCCATGTCCGTGTAATGAAGCAATAGCAGGAGCTGCTGACTGTTTTGCCGGATCCAAAAAGCCCATAAACCCGATTAAAGTCATATCTGTTTCATCTTGGACCGTATAAACTGCTTCAGTATGAATATCTTTTTTTATGGCTACAGCGATAACTCTCATTCCCGCTTCATTCATCTTACGGTTGACCGCCGTCATTTGACGCTCTAACTCCACCGTCAATGGTACTTTTTCACCATTGATTTCGGCAAAACCGCAGACGCCCAGCATCTCCTCTACTGCACCTTTAGTGATCATCAATTGATGGCGATCTACTGTCACTGCAATGGTTAATCTTCTTCTTGAAAAATCAAATGGGATCTCATCGATTTTCTCAACATTCTCAAACCGTTTTGCCTGTGAATAGCTTTCATAGTAATTAATGACTGCATGATCCATTAAATTTTTCCAGCCAGTCTGATAATTGGAATTCAGATAGGTCATATCTAAGACTTTTTGATCATCTTCGCCTAAAGGATCCACATGTTCTACTAAAACAACTCGGTCTTCAGTGATCGTTCCCGTCTTATCTGTACAAAGAACATCCATGCTGCCTAAATTTTGAATCGAATTCAGCTCCTTGACGATGACCTCTTTTTTAGAAAGATTGATCGCTCCTTTAGCCAAATTGCTGGTCACGATCATCGGCAGCATCTCAGGAGTCAGTCCCACCGCCACTGCGATCGCAAAAAAGAATGCTTGACTCCAGTCATTTTTGGTTATTCCATTCAATAAAAAAACGATTGGAAATAGAATAACTACCATTTGTAAAAGCAGCTTGCTGACCTTGGACATGCCCATATCAAAACTGGTTTTTCCTCTTTTGGTCGTTGCATTTTTAGCGATATCTCCAAAAAAAGTCTTTTCGCCAGTTTTTAAAATAATTGCCTTTCCTTGTCCGCTCAGTACATCGGTCCCCATGAAAACCAAGTCCTGCAGATCAAGAGCGGAAATGTGTTCCGCATTCTTATCGATACCAGAATCTACAAACTTTTCTACCGGCATGGACTCACCTGTTAAAGAAGCCTGATTGATAAACAAGTCCTTCGTCCAAATCAATAATGCATCTGCCGGGATCATATCCCCTGTCGATAAATGAATGACATCTCCTGGTACCACCTCATCCATTGGAATCTCATTCTGATTTCCTTCCCGAATAACGGTACACGTATTTTCAATCATTTCTTTTAACGCTAAACTCGCTTTTTGAGAACGATATTCTTGAATAAAACGAATGCCCACACTGCAAAGGATCATGATTCCCATCACGATCGCAGCTTCTATATCGCCGGTCAGCGCTGACACAATTAAAAGTAAAGCCAGAACATAGACAAAAGTATCTTCAAATGATTGCAGCAGCAAAACATACCACGGTGCAGGTTTCTGTGCCGCAACTTGATTCGGACCATATTCTTCCAGTCGGCTAGCCGCATCTTCTTTAGTCAGCCCTTGTGCCGTCGTTCTATAATTCATCATGATCTCGCGTTCACTCATCTGTGATAATTCTACTAAAGCAGCATCTTTACTGACACGATCACTTTTGTTGTTCATCTTTTTTTTCATCTGCTATTCCTCCTTCTTCATTTTTCAAAGAAAGAGCCAGCCGACCCGCAAACTAAAATAAAGCGAGAGGAATGAAACACGAACTCTTCTTTGAAAAAAAACAGTTATCCTGACCATCTATGCTCTGACTCTGATGCGGCCCGTCGTTCATATTCCTCACCTCTCTATCCTTTCTGAATTTAAAAAACAAAAAAACTGCCCCTCTAACGAATAGAGAAAAGGCAGTCTGATTTTTATCCCACAACAAAAAAACGGAGTGTCTCTCTTCGTTGAGTTTTAGCACTATATGGCGTAGATAAACATATCAGCTACATTAAGAATAACCTTAATTCGACTATTCCTGTTGACCCAAAAAGTATTTGTCATCCGTTTAGAAGTGGCAAACTGTACGATTGTCTCTCGATAATCGCAGGGCAGCAGCGTTTTTCCATATAGGAGCCTCACCTAACAAGCTTATTTATTTGATACCTAAAGTTTAAGCTGAAAAAAAAAGAAAGTCAACCCAGAGAATCTGTTTTTTCATTTTTTTTCATTATTTATTGAAAACCAGTGCTCATAGGCTTGATGCAATTTTTTTGCTGTGAGAAGACTTTTTTCTTCATCCAAACGTGTAAAATTTATTCTCAAAGCAAATTCTTTTTCTCCAAAAAGAAAACTTGGCATAGTCAACAAGTTTTGTTCTAATAAATAATCCATTTCTTTGATCCCAATACGCAGATCAGCGGCCTTCAGCCAGATATAGTAGCCTCCGGTCGGCCGATGCCATTGAAATTCTCCTCTAGTTTCCTGTTCAAGATTTTCAATAAATTTCTGACAACGTTTTTCAAGCTCCTCTTTTAACCCGCTGATCTTCGAATCGTAGGTCGGATCTTGCAGGGCAAAATTTGCCATGACCTGCGGAAAAATACTTAAAGAAAAATCCATTTCCATTCGTGCCCTGGCTAACTGCTGTAAAACAGCCGGCGGCGCTGACAACCAGCCGATCTTAGTTGTTGAGCCTAAAATTTTAGAAAGGGACCCGATATATAAGACATTCTCCGGATCTAATTTTTTCAAAGGGATCATTTTTGTTTTCAAATCAAAAGAGAGCTGACCAAAAACATCATCTTCAACAATGGGAATCTGATACTTGCGGCATAGTTCAATGAGCTGAACGCGCCTTTTACGGCTCATTACTGTAGCAGTCGGGTTTTGAAAAGTAGGATTCACTAAGACCATTTTTACTTTATGCCGGATGATCTCCTGCTCTAATCGATCGACCTGCATCCCTTCGCGGTCGACCGGCACTCCATAAAGCCGGATCCCCGCCGCCTGAAATAAAGAAAGCGGATAAAAAAACGACGGCTCCTCGATCGCCACAGCATCACCTGCCTGCAATAAAACTTGAATGATCAAAAATAATGCCTGTTGTGCCCCAGAAGTCAATAACAATTGATCCTTTGACAGATTTAAATCATAATCTTTATAAATCATGTCACGAACAGCCTCTCTAAGCGGTGTATAACCAAATTCATCTTGGCGGTCTTCTTCTTTTAAAAAACTCTTCCACGAAACAGCGGGCAGCTGAAATGCTGGAACTAAGTCAAGCGGCAGTTCACCAGTATAGGTATCGATCAGCTGAGGATCATTTTTTTTCAGCAATTGCTGCATTTTTTCGACATAAGGAGGAATGGAAGAAAAAGTATTTTCCGGCAGATACTGACGCCAATCTATCGTCGGTTTGGTAAACAAGCCCCATTTCCCTTCGTTTACGATCGTTCCGCTCCCTTGTTTGCGTATCAAGATCCCATTGGCCGCCAACTCTTCTAAAGCATGGACTACCGTCGAACGATTGACTTGAAAAAATTCGGCTAATTTCCGCTCAGCCGGCAGTCGTTGTCCTGGCAATAATTTACCTTCACGAATCAACGAAATAATCAAATCGATAATACTTTGATAAATAGGTTCACCTTTTTTTCTTTTTAATTCCCACACTAGCTTCTCTACCTCTTTTCGATTGGATGAGTTGAAAATAAACCAATTGGCTGTTTTTGTCAACTCTTCTATGAATTATGATAAAAAATAAGTTGATTCATGCAATCATTTTAATGATTTTTGTTATTTTATTTAAGAAGGAAGGAACTAATATGTTAAAAAAAGCCTTGAGCATCGCCGGATCGGACTCCAGCGGAGGCGGAGGGATCCAAGCAGACCTGAAAACCTTTGAAGAATATGGTGTCTTTGGATTTTCGGCTGTCACCTCGATCGTCACCATGGATCCTGAAAAAAACTGGGCACTTTCAGTTACAGCCCTTGAGGCTTCTTTAGTTGAAAAACAATTGCAAACAATTTTTACCGGCGGACCATTAGCTGCTATGAAAACTGGAATGCTAGGATCGACGGCAAACATTGAAGTCACACGCCATTATATAGATTTATCCAAACAAAAAAATCTTGTTGTCGACCCCGTCATGTCAGGAAAAGGAACAGATAAGCTGTTGCAGCCCGAGAACATAGAAGCGATTAAAATGCTTTTACTTCCAGTTGCAGCGATCACGACTCCTAATTTACGCGAAGCCGGTATTTTATCTGGTTTGGGCACGCTGAGAACGATCGATGACATGAAAAAGGCGGCAGAGAAAATTTTTGAATTTGGTCCGCAAAACGTCGTTGTTAAAGGCGGCAAGGGGATATCTCATGAAAAAGCGGTAGATGTTTTTTTTGACGGAAGTGAGTTTACTTTACTGGAAAATGAGAAACTGACCACGGCATATAACCATGGAGCCGGTTGTACTTTTGCCGCTGCGATCACTGCCGGTTTAGCAAAAAATCTGACTGCCCTTGAGGCCGTGAAGCTGGCCAAAGAATTCGTTTTTGCCGCAATCAGCGAAGGAATCGAAATCAATCGTTATTTAGGCCATGTTTGGCATGGGGCCTATAATCACGCTGAAAAAAGAATGACAGATTAAAAAAAATGAGGAGAATAAGAATGGCAAAAAAAGAAATTCTATTACTGCTTTAGATATTATGCTGGTAGTCGTTTTTGCTGCCTTAACCGTTATTGGACTTCACTAAGGATCCCACCTTATGCCTGGAGGTGCATTTGCTTGCCTGGACAATGCCGTACTGCTTTTAGCAATACGATTTTATTTCTAGGTTATCCTCTTGGCGCATTTGCCGGCGGGGTCGATTTTGTTTTATTTGATGTGTTAAATGAGGGGCCGCTGAAACGCCCTATTTCATTTAAGAAAGCTCTATTGTTGGAGATGCATCATTTTTAGTTTTTAAAACCTTTCAAAAAAGTTTTCTCAGGCTGTCTTATTTTTTAATTTTTTACAACTCCATTGACACACTTTTCAACGATTTCATGCAGCACTCCTGAAAGCGGCCAGATGACCCAGCTGATCGCCCATGATCCTGTTGAAAAACTCCACCAAAGATAGATAACGACCATCAATGGCCAAAAAATCGACGAGATCACATTCATGACCGTGGAAGCTTTTTGCTCGCCTGGTGTCGGCTGCCTCTTTTTATCTTGTTTTAACAAAGTCGTATAAGACGAAATCATATTTCCGGAATAAATGAAAAAGAAAGTTCCGCTTCCAGCACAAAGCAGCAAAGCTATCGCTCCATATTCTTCTGCCTGATCTGTCCCCGCTAGAGTGCTGCCTAACATTAGAATGACTCCCAGGATGCACAAAGTCACTCCAACAATAATGGCCACCATATACGATTTTTCATAATTTTTCTTCTTTTCTTCTAGTTCTTTGCGCACGCTTCCTACCAAAACTACTCCTTTTTCAAGCTGTTCATATGCATTTATATGGAAGCCGCTCACAATGAACAAAGCTACTCCAATAGCAATAAACATAAACATTCCGATCACACCAATAATTTCAAAACCATCCCTGTCCCATTGACTTAAAAACAGTAAAAAACAAACTCCCAAGATACAAAACAAAACACCTGATCCGATCCATTTACCGATCGACCGTTTAGCTGCAATATAGGCTTCAGCAGTTTCTTGATCAATAATCGGCAAAGGTCCCTCTTCAACAGATTCTCCATTTGAAATATATAATTCTTCGAGCAACTCATCAATATTGCCAAATTCTGAAATAACAGTACCCACGGCCTCATTTTCACTGATACCTGCCGCTTTTAATTCCTGATATTTATCCTCCATATTCGCTAATAAATCTGCTTTGACCTGAAGGATCTGCTGCGTCTCAGGCAAATTAAGAAACATGGTTTCTAAGTAGTTTGCGATAGTATTCATTCTTCTTCCTCCCTAATGAAATGACTGACTACTTCTTTAGTCAGCTGCCATTCCTCACATTTTTCCAAATAATACGCGAATCCGGCTGAAGTCAATTTATAATAAGTTCTCTTTTTCCCATGAGTTTTTTCCCCTGGGTAAGAAGTGATATAGCCGTTCTTCTCCAAGCGCGTAAAAGCTGAATAAAGTGTCGTCTCTTTGATCACATATTTTTCTTTAGAAATATCGCGGATCTTTTTTGAGATCTCATATCCATAGGAATCTCCATCAATCAATATTGATAAGATGATCGTATCATTATATCCGCGAATCACATCACTGCTGATCATCCACTCAGCTCCTTTTACTCCGATAAACGTACTACGACTATCAATGTAATATTATTATAAAAAAATTACTCCGACTAGTCAAGTAATTTTGAAAAAAAAAAAAACGGTATGAACCATAAATAAGTTGGAAAATTCAGAATGAATAAATTTTAATAATTTTTGTATCTGTCTTTAAATCTTTGATGATAAATGATATTTCCCTAACCAAAAAAAATCTATCAGTTTTTATAAATCAAAAGAAGCAGCATTTTGTGCAGCTTCTTTTGATGGCCCTTATTCATTTATTCATACTCTCAAATCGTATCTCCGTTAAAAATAGAATTTTTAACGATCACATAATCCACCTTGCGGATGGATTCCAAATCACGGCCCCCGGCGTAAGAAATCGAAGATTGCAGATCCTGCTCCATCTCAATCAAAGTATCAGCCAGATGTCCTTTATAAGGGATCCAGATTTTCTTGCCTTCGACATTTCTTTTTTCGCCTTTTTGAAATTCAGAAGCACTCCCAAAATATTCTTTATAGACGACACCGTTTTCAACCTTGGTTTCCCCTGGGGACTCTTCATGTCCAGCAAAAAGGGAGCCGATCATGACCATCGAAGCGCCAAAGCGAATCGATTTGGCGATATCGCCATGAGTTCTTATACCTCCATCGGCTATGATTGGTTTACGCGCAGCTTGAGAGCACCAGCGCAACGCAGCCAATTGCCAACCGCCCGTACCAAAACCAGTCTTTGTCTTGGTGATACAAACTTTCCCAGGTCCAATTCCAAGCTTTGTGGCATCCGCTCCGGCATTTTCCAGTTCACGTACGGCTTCGGGTGTCCCGACATTTCCAGCGATCACAAAACTTTTAGGCAAATGCTTTTTGATGTGTTTGATCATTTGAATAACAGAGTCGGAATGGCCGTGGGCAATATCTATCGTAATATATTCAGGCTGTATTTTAAGGCCGGCCAGTTCTTCTATAAAATCATATTCTTCTTTTTTTACACCTACACTAATTGAAGCGTAAAGCTTCTTATTCAGCATTTTTTTGATAAAAGGGATACGCGCATTTTCTTCAAAACGATGCATGATGTAGAAATAACCGTTTACCGCCAACTGTTCCGCAATCTTTTCATCAATAATCGTCTGCATATTGGCTGGAACGATAGGCATTCTAAAAGTTCTTTCACCCAGCTTAACTGCTGTATTGCATTCTGAACGACTATTTACAATGCACTTATTAGGAATCAGCTGGATATCTTCATAATCAAAAACTTTCATTAAAATCCTCCTTAAAATTCAATAACCTTTTATTTATCTATTGCTTTGGCGTTTTCAAACCTTCGTTCAAAATAGCCAGGGAGCTCTATTTAATTTTGTTTTCTTGTTGTTCCTCGTTATTCTTCTCCTCATTTTTTTTATTTCTTAGTCCGGCCAGCCGCTTTTCTCTGGCTTCAATATTTCCTGAAAGGAATTCTTCTAAAACCGCATTTAAAATTCCGCCCAGAATAATAATGGTCGCAGCAAAATTAAGCCACAGCATAAGAACAATAAAGCTACCAATGACCTGATAACCAGAAACGCTTTTCGAAAAATATTTCGCATAAAGTCCAAATCCCTGTGAAAGGATCATCCATCCCACTGTAGTAAAAGCCGCTCCCGGAAAAACAGAACGAATGCGGACCATAGCGTTCGGTGCAATGAAATAAATGACCGCCATGATAAGAAAGAGAACGACCGTAGTCACTGGCCACTTCAACGAACTGAACGTTTTGGATAAAATAAAGGGAAAAGAAAAATGAGCCTCGAAAAAATTTATGATTATTTGTCCCATACCAAAAAAAACAGTCACTATTACCATAGCCGTCAACAGCAGAAAGATGGTTCCAAGAGAAACCAGCCGAACGATAACCGGATTGGAACGATTTTCAACTCCATAGGCCCGGTTCATGGCTAGCTGCAAGGCGTTGATACTCTTGCTCGCTCCCCATAATGCTCCAATGGCAGATACCGACAATAAGCTGCCGCTGCTGTTGGTCAATAGATTTTTTATCGGATCTTGAAGCAGGCTGTAAATATCTTTTGGAATGGCCTGCGCCAGATAAGGAAAAATACTGTTCGGGTCGATATTAAATAAAGGCAGCATATTGCCGACTACGATCAACAGCGGAAATAAAGACAGTAATAAATAATAAGCGACTACCACTGAAGTATTAGAGATATCTGACTCAGTCACCCGTTCCTTGAGAGTTTTCAAAAATCGAGTCAATTTTTCATTTGCTTGGATTTTCTCTTTTAATCCCATATTTCATCTATACCTTTTTATTTTAGTTTGTTTTATTGATCTCCCTGAGAAGTCAAAATTTGCGGACCATTCTTTGTGATCGCAATTGTGTGCTCATATTGACAACATAGACCGCCATCCAAAGTACGTGCAGTCCAGCCGTTTTCATCGACTTTCATCCGCCAAGTTCCAGTGTTGACCATGGGTTCAACAGTGATGACCATTCCTTCTCTGAGCCGCAAGCCTTTGCCGGCTTCACCATAATGAGGTACAGCAGGGCTTTCATGGATACTGGGGCCGATGCCATGACCGATAAAATCACGAACAACAGACAAGTTTTCTGATTCAACATAGGTTTGGATCGCATGACCAATATCGCCGATACGATTGCCAACGACAGCCTGATCAATACCTAAATACATTGATTTTCGTGTCACTTCCATTAAATGATCGATTTCAGGCGTAGAATTCCCTACAACATAAGCCCAACAAGAATCGGACATAGCACCTTTTAAATCAATACACATATCTACTTTGACCAAATCACCATTTTTTAATTTTTCTTTTCGCGGGAAACCATGGCAAATTTCGTCATTGATACTGCAGCAAGTGGCATATTTGTAGCCCTCAAACCCGATCTGCGCAGCAATACCGCCATGTTCTTCAATAAATTTTCTTACGTATTCTTCTATGTCCCAGCTTGTGATACCTGGTTTAATAAAAGTACGCAAATGATGATGGACATCCGCTAATAGTGCCCCGGAATGATCCATCATCTCTATTTCTCTAGATGATTTTAATGTAATCATTCAAATCCGCTCCCTGTTTAATTTAAATACAACCCATTCTATCACATTTGGCGAATAGACACCAAAAAACTTTCACTGATCATGAACCATTAAATGCAAATTTATGCATCGGCCGATGACAAATGATACTTATTTATTTTTTGAAATTAGCCATTCATCTGCTATAATCAATTCTGTAGAATGACTCATTTAGAAGAGAGGAATGGAAAAAATGACAGTAGCAAAGATCGTTTATGCGAGTATGACTGGAAACACTGAAGAAATAGCTGATATCGTGGCAGAAGCTTTAGAAAATTTAGATATAGAAGTCGAAAATAATGAGTGTACCCAAGTTGAGGCCAGTGATTTTGAAGAGGCCGATATTTGCATAGTTGCCACTTATACCTATGGCGATGGGGAACTGCCTGATGAAATCGTTGACTTTTATGAAGATTTGCAGGAATTAGATTTGAATGGAAAAATATTTGGTGTTGTTGGTTCTGGAGATACTTTTTACGATTTATTTTGTCAATCCGTGAATGATTTTGAAAATGCCTTCGAAAAATCCGGCGCATCCAGAGGCGCTGAATCGGTCAAAGTTGATTTAGCTGCAGAGGAAGAAGACATTGCTAAACTTGAAGAATTTGCTAAAATGATCGTTGCAGCTGCGAATAAAGCTTAAAGGCTCAATAAAAATAAATAAACTAAAAAAGGGGATAAGACAAGCTCCGTGCTTTGTCTTATCCCCTTTTTCTATTTTTGCTAAATATTTATTTTAATCATTTTTTTCCAATAGGATATTTGAAACCATGCGCTGCACTTTTTCAATGATCTCCTGCTCATTCAACTCGATCAGATGACCACTGCTCAATGAAGCTATTCCTGAAGCCATGATCCACGTATCGAACATCAGCTTTTCTTTCTTAGGTTCGCTCAAACGTTTTAAATCGGGAACTTTTTTCAATTCCTCCATGAAATAGGCGTAAGAAAATTCACTCATTCTCGTCCCGCCGCCGTGCTCTTCAACATATAAAGCGCGATATAATATCTTTTCTTTGACAGCAAACTGAACATAATTCAACGTTAAATCGACAATAAAGTCGCCTGTATGTTCTTTTGAAAAAACATCATTAGCTAAATAAGCCTGAATTTTTTCGTATAATTGGTCTTTTAGATCATCCATATTTTGAAATTCAAGGTAAATCGGTTGTGTGGAGCATTTCATTTTATTCGCAATATTTCTTGCAGTAAACTTTGAGAAACCCTCTGTTGCTACCAGCTGATAGGCAGCATTTAAAATCTGATCTCTCGTGATTGTTTTTTTCCGCGCCATCTCTTTTACCTCCTAAATCAATGCTCGAAAACATTTCATAAAAATTATAGAGACACAACATCCTGTTCAAAAAGTGACTTGCCAAGTTTAATTATCGAATTTTTATTATATAGTTTATTTTAACATGAAATTTGGAATTGTAAAAGTATGTTGTTTAAATTAAAATTTATTCTTTTTTAATCCTTATAAATTAATGAAGAGTATTCAATCGTAAACAAACAGTATGTTTTTTATTGCTTCTTCTGAATTTGAGAATAGAGAATCTATATGTTATCATAGTGTTCGTTATTATCATTTTAATAGGAGGTTTTTCTGATGACTTTATCAAATTTTGACAAGAATCTAAAAAAATATGCTCATTTGATCGCTAATGTGGGTATAAACGTTCAAGAAGGCCATACTGTAGTTATTCAGGCCACTGTTGAACAGATTCAATTAGCTCGTTTGATCACTAAAGAATGTTACCAGGCAGGCGCTGCTGAAGTGATCATGCAATGGAGTGATGACGAGATCCGTAAAGACTTTTTTCTATTTGCAAAAGAAGACCGGATCGCACACATTCCTGAATACAAAGCGGATGAAGCCAAAGAATGGGTCCGTTTAGGAGCCAGCCGGATCAGTATTGTCTCTTCAGATCCTGATGCCTTGGCCGGAACAAATTCCGAACGCGTGGCTGACTATCAGGCAGCCATCGGCAAAGCGCTGTTTCCGCTTAGACAAGCGACACAAGCCAATAAAATCAGCTGGACCGTAGTTGGAGCGGCTGGTGAAAAATGGGCAGCAAAAGTTTTTCCCGGCCTTAAGACTAAAGAAGCACAAGTAGACGCTCTATGGGATGAAATATTTAAAACCACGCGGATCTATGAAGCAGATCCAATCGCCGCCTGGAACGCTCATGATGAAAAACTAGAAACAAAAGCAGATGAACTGAATAAAGAACAATTTGATGCTTTGCATTATTCAGCTCCGGGTACTGACCTGACCATCGGTTTACCAGCTGATCATCTCTGGGAAGGAGCCGGCAGCTTCAATTCCCGCGGTGAAAAATTTATGGCCAATATGCCAACGGAAGAAGTCTTCACTGCTCCTGACCGCCGCAGAATCAACGGGATTGTCTCGAGTACCAAACCATTAAGTTATGGCGGAACGACGCTGACTGGCATGCATTTTACCTTCAAAGACGGTAAAGTCACAGATGCTTCGGCTGAAAAAGGGGAAGCAGTCCTGAAAAAACTTTTGGAAACGGATGAAGGAGCAAAAAGTTTGGGCGAAGTCGCTTTAGTTCCTGA
Organism: Lactobacillales bacterium; assembly: GCA_015655485.1. GTDB lineage: Bacteria > Bacillota > Bacilli > Lactobacillales > Vagococcaceae > JAATEZ01. The sequence goes on from JAATEZ010000333.1 coordinate 11,924, forward strand.
TCCTTCCCCCATTTCTCAATCCGGAATCGTTTTTTTCAACACATTATTCGACGAGAATGCTTCAAATCATCTAGCATTGGGTTCAGCTTATGCTTTTAATCTTGAGGGCGGTACAGAAATGACTGAAGAAGAATTAGCCCTAGCAGGATTAAATCGCAGTCAAACTCATGTGGATTTTATGATTGGTTCCAAAGAAATGAACATTGATGGCATTCGTAAAGACGGGACTCGTATCCCTGTTTTCCGTAACGGCGACTGGGCATAAGAGAAAAGTTTAAATGAGGCGCTAAGGCTCTGAGCAAGAGTGGAAAAGTCATGCTTGCGGTGCTTCATTGCGAACTATCTTTTAAACTCTTGCCGATAAGCATGCCTCATGAAGCTCGATCAAAAAATTTATGCTGTCTACAGTCAAAAAGAGACTGAAAAATTTCCAGTCTCTTTTTGATTTGATAATGATTCTGTTTCTTTAAATTATATTTTTTAAAAGAATTGAATAAACCATCTATATCTTCGTTATCCGTCATATCATCCGCACTTTTTTTCAAATCATTCTCCGCATTGCCCATCACTATACCTAGATCACATTATGGCAAAATTTCGGCATCATCGATCCCAATCGTTTGACTATCAGACAAACCTGAAGGCTTGATCAAAAAATCAATCGCCTGCGCTTTATCAATATTTGGAATAGTCCGCTCTCCGCTTTCAGGACCAAATTGCGGCCACCATACATTGAATTACTGCAGATTCTGACTCAAACTCTGCTTTTATTTCACCAAACGAAGCTTGCTCAATTTCTAAAAAACAAACTTTGTTCATTCCAGTTTTTTAAAAATCTTTCGCCCAAGCAGTCAGGCTGTTTAGAAATGGATTTGGATTCTTTCTATCATACTCTCTTTCAGCTTCTGTATCCAATTCGCCGTACATTCGCTTTTCAGCATGTTCGATTAGATACTCACTTGCGTATAGTCCACCATTAGTCTCAAGATAAAAATCAACTAATCAGATAATTCAGCAACATAACCAGAATCATCTATCATCGGTTCCGTCAATATCCAAAAACTAAACATGATCTGTTCTATTTTACAACACTCCCAGCCGGATTCGAACCAGCGATTGACCCTTAGGAGGGGTCTGTTATATCCGATTTAACTATGGGAGCAAGTCCGGCATGCTTTTTAAACCATAAAAAAACACCTGTAGCTTATTGTATAAGTCTAAAACTTATCTGTCAACCTTCAAAAAATAAAAAGAGCAAGAAAGTTCAAAATCATGAACCAGCCTGCCCTTTTCTCCCCCAAAAATACTTTAACAGACGACCTAAGTATTTCCAAGTTTCTGATAAAGATACCGCTATAATTTCTAGTCTTTGACTCCATCGATTTTTTTGTATAATTCAATGATCTCTTTGGCCAAATCAGTAAAAGCGATCGCAGTCATCAAATGATCTTGACTATGGACAGTCAGCAAAGAAACTTCCATGTGCTCTCCCTGAGCTTCTTGAGTCAGCATTGCTGTTTGTGATTGGTGTGCTTTGTCTAAAGAAGCATCTGCATCCTTAAATTTCTCTGCTGCTAATTCAAAGTTGCCTTCTTTTGCCGCCTGGATCGCTTCCATAGAATCACTTTTGGCATTTCCGCCATTAACGATCAATCCCATAATGGCTTCTAAATTTTTTTCATCTTCCACGTATTCTAATCCTCCTTGATTCAATGTTGAGATCATTCACCCATAAGTTCGATGGCTTGGTCAAGTACCTTTTCGCCATTCATCATGCCATAATCACTCATGTTGATAACTGCTAAAGGAATACCTTTTGGTGCCAATTTTGTTTCAAATTGAGACTTCATAAAACGAACTTGAGGTCCAAGCAACATGACATTGACATCTTTTTTTTCGATGTTAGCATCAGCTTCAGAAGCAGAAACTGCAAAAATATCTGCTTCCATATTTCTGGCTTCAGCTGCTTTTTGCATTTTTGTCACTAATAAACTTGTACTCATTCCTGCGGAACAAACTAACATAATTGTTTTCTTTGCCATTTTAAAACCACTCCTTCTATTTTTATCTTACACCATAATATTAAGCAAAAAGTATGCCAAGAATCAGCTGCAAGAATCCTTGATTTACAGGTTTCTTCTGCGGTGAGATACACACACTGATTTTACACACTAAATAAAATCCACACACTATTATCAGTTTTCATCCATTCCAATTTATTTTGTTTTCCTGAAACATCTGTGTCAAATGAGCGGCTTCCTCATCAGAAATTTTCACTTGGTAAAGAGACTCCAGTCCCATCAGATGTGTTCGAATAATATCCATTTCCATTCGATTTTTTTGTTTAAACTGAGCTAAATTTCGAAAGCTTCTGCCTTCTTTTCCTTGACGTAAAGAATCGATCAAAAAAGCTAAGTGTAAAATGATTCCTGAATCCACTCCGGCCTCAACCATGATATGCAAATCTTTTTGGATCTCATGAACTGTTTTTTGAAGAGAAATGATCAGCCGCGAAACTGAATCTACACTATGGATCGTACCTTCAAGAGACCGCACCATTTGCTCTACAGAAACCTCTTCCCCAACGATCCGCTTAAAAATAGCCAGTTTCGATTCTTCAAAAATATCAAAAGCCGAGAAAAAAGGAATATTCTGATAAGAAACATCTACCGTCCCAACGATCGCTTTGATGTCATATTCTTCTAATAATTCATCAATATGCTTCTTAAAGGCTTCTTTCTCTAAAAATTGCATCTGGATGATTCTCATTTTACTCTGGTCGATCACAGGAGCCACTCTTTCATACAACTTTTTGGCTACTCCTTCTCCAGTAAAACAAGTGACGATCACTGCTTTTTTTATACTGGCAGCCGGCCGGTATTGCTCTTTGATTACACTTTCAAAAGAGAGTTGGACATTTTGATAGATGTCTTCTAATGATCGGCCGACACTTGCCATCCGCACTGCTTCTAAGACGACCATCGTACTGACCATCGCTATCGCCTTTGTGCGGATCCCCGTTTCTTCGAAAATCATATCGCCAAAACTATTCAGTGACCCCATATCCGTAAGCAGCAGCAGTCCGCCGCTCATCTCATCCAGGTGAACCTTTACATATTGTCTAAGTTTATCATACATCTGCTGGACTTCCATCGTGAGCGGCATATTAAAGGCCACTCCAGTGTTTGTTCCTAATAATTCCTGCACAGCTTCTAACAAACTCGAAGCAGTGGACTTGCCATGCATCAATATCACGATCGTCACCTTATTTTCTGCTCTTTTTGAAACTTCTTTTTGATTTAAAGTCAAAAACATCGTGATAAAGCCGATCTCATCAAAAGGGATCTCTATGGCAAACTCTTCTTCGATCATTCCCGATAAATCAATAGCTACCTGAAATTCCTTTGAATATTTTTTGCGGACATTGTTTAGATCCGGATGAACGATCAGATGATTTTCGCGAACGCGTTCGATCATCCCCTGTAGATGCAAGGCAAAAGCAAAGCGCGCTTTTTTGTTAAAACTGCGCTGTAATTTTTCCTCCGCCAAATTATAAAGATTGTCCGTCAACTGCCAGATCCGCTCGGAGATAAGTTCGCGGTGAACATTATTCTGAGACAACTCGGCGACATAATCTTGAAAATAATCCTCATCCTTTGAAGCAATCAAAGTTTCCAAATCAAGATGATCTAATTCACCGCTGGATAAAGCCTCAACTTTTTCTTCGATGGCATTATAAACTTCCATATCTTGCATAGAATCCTGAACCCACACCAGTTCATTCGTCCCCGGATCAAAAGTTAAATAATTACTTTTATTATCCATCGACCGGTTGATTCGTTCCGGTAATTCTTTGATTCGCAGAAGGCCCTTTTGTACATGCAAAGGCAAGTCCTTCTGACGTAAAGTAAGGCAAGTTTCATTATGCGTGCGGTAGTGAAGGAATGCTTTGGCGCAAACTAATTTGAGATCCCGTTTGATTTGACCAATATTCCCTTCCGCTGTGTACAGCATAAAAGCAGAAAAGGTTTCTTTTTCTACACATATCCGCTGATTCAGCCGCGTCGCTTCTTGGGAAATAAATCGTGCCACCATCTCATAACGTTCATCCAATGTACGACTGCTCAGAGGAGGCAGTGTGATGACCATTGGGATACGGCGATTAAAGGTCTGTAAAAAACTTGAAGAGTTCTCTGTCGTTGCACCAATAAGCTGTACTGTTGCTTCTCGTTGACCGACACTTTCTCCCAAAGGCCGGTAAGTTCCTTTATCAATAAACGTGAAAAGCATTTCCTGCCCTTCCGGCGACAAGCGATGGATCTCATCTAAAAATAAAATTCCGCCATCCGCTTCGGCAACTAATCCGTCTTGATCCTCTATCGCTCCGGTATAAGCTCCTTTTTTCACTCCAAAAATATGGCCAAATAAAAGCTGCGGATTTTGTGCATAATCAGCACAATTAAACGAAACAAAGGGAGCATTTTGCGATAATATACCCGACTCAACGGCGAAATGATACATACATTCGGCAAATAAAGATTTACCTGTTCCGGTTTCACCAAAAATAATCGTATGCAACCCTCTAGGAGGGTATAAAATAGCCGCTTTCGCCTGCTGGATACTGATTTTTAAAGATTCCTCAGCTCCAATCAAATTATCAAAACCCACCTCGGCAAGATGTTCTTTGCCCGCATCGAGTTCAAGCGGTGTAACTTCATAAATCACAGGCCGTCCTTCGATCCGTACCACCCGATTCTCTTTGTATAATTCATTCAGATACCGGCTGGCATTCGTTCTATCAAGATTCAGTTCAGCAGCCATTTGAGAGGCAGACATTCCCCGCTCTTTGGATTTTAATAACTGAAGAATCTCCATTTTTCTATTGATCATCGCATTCCCTCCAAGATCCATCCTAAAAAAAATTCGATCAATTAAGACTTTTTATGTCGAGCTCCGATATTTTTTTGATTTCTGGCTCTTTTTTTATTGCGTGTACCCTTTTTTACTTTTTGAATATCAGCTGCAGCCCTTTCAACTTTTCCAGTTTTTTTTGAGACGCTTGCAGTTGATCCAGAACCTTTTACGGCTGTCTCACTAATGCCTGATTTTTTTTCATCAGCTTTCTTTTCAGGTTTTTCCATCCATAGCCGGCCGCCAAATAAATAAACTTCCTGACTAACTATTTGACAGCCTTTAAGTATCTTTTGGTAGTCTTTTTCTTCTCCTGAATGGATGAGTGTCAGGGCGATTCCATCTTTCCCCATCCTGCCAACACGACCAGTACGGTGAATATAATCCTCTGGCGAGAGCGGGCATTCATACTGAACTACATAAGTAAGACTTTCAAAGTCCAAGCCGCGTGAAGCCAAATCAGTCGTTAAAAGGAACGTGACTTTTCCAGCCACAAATAAATCGAGTGCCAATTTTCGCTCTGTTTTATTTTGATCTGAAGCCAGAGAAACCACCGGGACTCCTTCATACAAAAGTTTGCTTTCCGCCGCACCCATTTCACTCAAATGATTAAAAAAAACAATGGCTTTAAAATCAGGAACATAGGCTAATTTACGTAATAATTCCACTTTTTTTCGAGAAGCGGCTTTAAGATATTGGTGGCTTATCGCTCCTTTTGAATCATCTTCGTCCGTCACGTCAATAGTTGTCACTGCCTGTTTTACGTTCATTCCAATAAAATCTGCCGCTTTTTGCCCAGTGGCCGAAAAAAAACTGATTTGGCAATCATCTGAGATTCGATCAATAATTTTTTTGGTCAAATTCTCCTGATCAGCCTGTAACAATTGATCCACCTCATCAATGACCAGACTTTTTATTTGTAAGATTTTTATTTTACGATTTTGAATGAGTTCAGCTACTCGTCCAGGAGTGCCGACAAGGACTTCTGGTTTCATTTTTAATTTTTCCAATTGCCATTTAACATTCGTCCCGCCAATGAGTGGCTGAACATTCAGCGCTAATAATGTTCCCCATTCTTGAGCTACCTTGGTCACTTGCATAGCTAATTCTTGAGAAGGCAGCAAAATCAACAGCTGGTTGCCCGCTTTTTTCTCTACTTTTTCCAAAAGAGGTAATAAATAAGCTAAAGTTTTCCCAGAGCCGGTCGGCGAGATCCCTAACAGGGACTTTCCTGAAGACAATTCCGCAAAAGTTCTTTCCTGAACTTTTGAAGGCTGATCAAAACCTCTTTTTCTCCAATTTTCTTGCCAAATCAATGGTAAATGTTGCAAAAATCCCATTTTCTTTCTACTCCGATTTTCTTATTTTTTTCACATTTTCTCTTTATCGACAACAGAATGAAAGAACCCGCCTCATTACTTATCCGCCGGAAAAACGATCCCGGCAGATTGGCGCAATTTTGTGATTTCATTATGAACAGCCAAGCTAAGATCCAGCCATTTCTGATAGTCATTTTTATTTTTTATCTCTTCCGGGTTTTCAATCACTCGAGCAAAATCTCTAGCTTCTGAAATCATAGGATTTGTTTCCTGTTCCACTAAAACTTCTTTTGTAAAATCACTCTTTCGCTGATAGTCATGAATGCTGGTGACACTGCTGACACTGTCCAGATAGATTGTCCCTGTTGTGGTATAAATTTCCGATGGAAGATCAGAATCCGCATTTTTCCCAGTCATAAGTGTCACGTCAAATGTAGCATACCGCAAAACGATAGTCCCTAGACCATCCACTCCGGTTGGCAGCTTCCG
>JAATEZ010000119.1 GCA_015655485.1 Lactobacillales bacterium
AAAAAATAGTTCTCTTAAATCCAATGGCACAGATTATCCAAGATGCCCGCTATGTATTTGTTTGGGATGGTAGTGTAACGGTATGGACTAAAATACATTCCTTATGGATGTTTATACCATTACTGATAGTTGCCGTTACTGTAATGGTTGCGGTTACCTACTTTAAATCACGCTCTCACACATTTGCGGAGGATATATAATATGGATGATACTATCGCCGTTAAAGTTACCGACTTACACAAAGACTTTATTCTTCCACAAAACAAAAATACCTCCATTAAGCAAACAGTCGTAAATATTACTCGCAAAAACGGCAAGACTACGCAACGAGTTCTTGATGGTGTTGATTTTGAAGTAAAAAAAGGTGATTTTTTTGGCATTGTGGGAAGAAATGGCAGTGGTAAAAGTACACTGCTTAAAATTCTTGCAGGGGTGTATGCACCAACATCTGGCAGTGTCGCTATGAACGGTAGTTTGACGCCCTTTATTGAACTTGGCGTTGGCTTTAACCCGGAACTTTCCGGTCGTGACAATGTTTTTTTAAACGGTGCCCTTCTTGGCTTTACTCATAAACAAATGGCTGAAATGTACGATGAAATTGTCGAATTTGCCGAACTTGAGCAGTTTATGGATCAGAAATTAAAAAACTATTCGTCTGGTATGCAAGTTCGCTTGGCTTTTTCGATAGCAATTAAGGCCAAGAACGAAATTCTTATCTTCGACGAAGTTTTAGCTGTTGGAGATGAGGCTTTTCAGCAAAAATGCCTAGATGTCTTTGAAACATATAAGGCCGAAGGTCAAACGGTTATATTAGTAACTCATGATATGGAAACTGTACGTCGCTTTTGTACTAAAGCGCTTCTTTTACACGAAGGCAAAATTAAAAAAGTTGGTCACCCACATCAAGTTGCGTCAGCCTACTCAGAGCTTAATCTTACAGAGATTGAGCGTAATATGTTATATCAAACAACACAAAGTGCAGAGAATCATTTAGGTTTGGAAATAAATTATCAAACTAAATCAGGTAAAGATACGGCGCTTTTTAAATGCGGTGATACTTTGAAGATTTTAATGACTTATATGAAAAGAACAGATTTTCAGTATCTGGTGGTGAATATCTATAAGAAATCAGGGGAGCACGTAACTGGCTTTCGTGTGCCTGCAGAAAAAGGAAAAACGATCGTAGACCTAAAACTACTCCTTGCAAAGGGTAAATATTACACCCTTATTCAGGCCGTTAATGAAGCTGCAGAAGCAATCGGTGATGTAGTTATAGGCCCAGATTTTGTTATCACTACCGATAGGGCACCGGATATTCCTGGTTGGAGTGGCCTCGTTCCAATGGACTATAAGGTTATTGAATCTTAGTTTAATAAATTTCGTTTTATATAACGCGCTGCTTTTTTAGAGGCTGAACGAATATATGGTTTTTGGATTGACCGGTTTAAATTAGATGATAGATTTAAATTTTCATTAGAAAGTCGTAACACTTCTTTTGTGAGCCTTTTATATTCTTTATCAAGCCAGGCATGACCTTCTTCATTGATAGCGTAATATTTTTCAAAATCCTTATTTTTTTCAAAAAAATAATTAAGTACATACTCAAAATACTTTTCATACAAGAGTTTGTGTCGTTTAAAAATTGCTTTGCGAAATATAAGTGTTTGTTCAGCACTCACACTATGACTTATAGACTTATGGTCAATGCGCCAATAAAATAAAGGTTTTGGTATAGTTGCCAAATTGAAGCCTTTTTCTAGCATTGCAAGCCACACACCCCAATCGATATTAGGGTAGATTTCTTTATTCAGGTCATGCATTCCTGCAGCAATCCATGCAGATTTACGAATCAATGCAGCGCCGGAAAAATAATTACTTACAAGCATATGAGGTAGTTTGCACATTTCGTCACTGTAAGTTATGAGCTGATCTCCGTCACCAAATTCTTGAATCCATGAACATACTGCGTGTATATTAGGGTGCGTATCAAGGTACGCAACATGTTCTTTTAAGAAATCAGGATGTAATTTATCGTCAGAGCTCAAAAGCAAGATATACTCCGCGTCCAGTTTACTCATATATTTGTTAGAAATTTT
>JAATEZ010000350.1 GCA_015655485.1 Lactobacillales bacterium
AATAGCAGCTTCTAGAAGTCCCTGATAGATCACACTGCTTAAAACACCACCAGAAAAGAAATTAGAATTTCTGCCTCTTGGATTATGTTTCATGACATCTTTTTCGGCTGGTTCAAGCCCTAAAGCAATCGCCGGGAAGGTATCTGTCACGACATTGATCCACAACAGATGGACTGGCAAAAGTGTATCCCAGCCAATCATAGTGGCAATAAATAGCGTTAATACTTCACCAAGGTTGGCGGACAACAGATACTGAATAGTTTTCTGTAAATTAGAAAAGACTTTACGGCCTTCTTCAACAGCCACGATAATCGTCGAAAAATTATCGTCCGCCAATACCATATCGCTTGCTCCCTTGGAAACTTCAGTTCCTGTGATGCCCATCCCGATACCAATATCAGCCGTTTTTAGAGCAGGTGCATCGTTGACACCATCTCCTGTCATGGCCACGACCTTTCCTTCTTTTTGCCAAGCTTTAACGATACGGACCTTGTGTTCTGGTGATACTCGAGCGTAGACCGAATATTGATTTACTTTTTCAGCAAATTCTTCATCGCTCATTTCATTTAATTGAGCCCCAGTGATCACCGCATCCGTTTGTCCAGCTCCAATGATCCCTAAACGAACAGCGATCGCTTCGGCCGTATCACGATGATCTCCTGTGATCATAACCGGACGAATGCCGGCATCTTTGGCTACTTTAACTGCTTCCGCAGCTTCTTTACGTTCCGGATCGATCATGCCGACCAAGCCAGAGAAAATCAAATCTTTTTCGAGAATTTCTGATGTTGCAGTTTCTGGTAAAGTATCTATATATTTATAAGCCATCGCTAAAACACGCAAAGCTTGTTTAGCCATTTTGGTGTTGTTCTCCAAAATATAATTCTCTTCCTCGGTATCCATTGCGATCACTTTACCATTTGCTTCATAAGAAACACAGCGTTTCAATAATTCATCCGGCGCACCTTTTGTTAGAACCAAATAGCGTCCATTGGATAATCGCTGAACAGTCGACATCAGTTTACGATCAGAATCAAAAGGAACTTCGCTTACACGCGGTTCTTTCACCAGTTCTTCGCGAATGTCGTATCCTTTGTCTAAACCGTATTTAACTAAAGCCGTTTCTGTGGGGTCCCCGATCAAGGTCCCATCTGCAGCAATTTTTGTATCATTACAAAAAGTCATGATTTGAAGAGTTTTACTATTGTCAGGAAATCCGGCTGCGGTTTTTTGTACTTGATTATTCACAAAAAGCTGTTCTACTGTCATTTGATTCAATGTCAGCGTTCCAGTCTTGTCAGAACAGATGATTTCAGTGCTTCCCAACGTTTCTACAGCTGGTAATTTACGCACAATGGCATTACGTTTCGCCATTTTTTGCGTTCCCAGGGCTAAAATAATGGTCATAATTCCTGGAAGTCCTTCCGGAATAGCGGCTACTGCCAGCGAAACAGAGGTCAGCAGCATCTCGATCCACGTGTGATCACCACGCAACATACCCACAACAAACATCACGGCACAGATACCTAATATCGCAATAGATAAAATTTTCCCCAGCTGATTCATATTTTGTTTTAAAGGAGTATCCGTTTCATCTGTGTTGGCCAGCATATCAGCGATTTTCCCAACTTCAGTATTCATACCCGTCCCTACAGCGACACCGATTCCGCGTCCATAAGTGACATTGCTGTTCATGTAAGCCATGTTCAGCCGATCGCCAATACCAGTATCCGGATCGCTTAAAACCGCCGTCGATTTTTCAACGGGAACGGATTCCCCAGTTAAAGCAGCTTCTTCTATTTTCAAAGAAGCTGCTTCCAGCAACCGTAAATCTGCCGGGACCACATCACCGGCTTCCAAATCGACAATATCGCCAGGAACAATGTCCGTGCTTTTTATAGTGATCGTATGACCGTCTCGAGTGACATTCGCATTTGGAGTAGACATATCCTTTAATGCTTCGATCGCTTGTTCTGCTTTTGCCTCCTGAACCACTCCAAAAATCGCCATAATGAGTACAACGAGAACGATCATAATAGCCTCCACAACATCTCCAGTTATCCCTGAAACGATCGCAGCAACTAATAAAACAATGATCATCACGTCTTTAAATTGATCAAAGAACTTGGAAAGTAAACTTTTTTGTTTTCCTTCCGCCAATTCGTTAGGACCATATCGCTCTATTCGGTTTTCTACCTCTTTTGTGGATAAACCTTGCTTTGACGTTTGTAATTTCCCTAAGACCTCAGTCTCATTCAACGTATAAAATACATCCGTCAACTGCTTTTTCTTCTCTTCTGGCACTCTTTTTCCTCCTAAAAATTTAGTTGACAATCAACAGAGTAAAAAAATAGACTTCTGTATGTCGCCTAAAAAGCACATACATAAGTCTCACTTTTTAAGGCAACACCAGAAATAAATTTCAGTGATGGTGATGCTGCCACAGCATGTATGCTGCTAGTTACTCCCCTATGAATAATCTTATTATACCTGTTCTAAGATGCCAACGCAATATATTGCGTGCCTTTTTCAGAAAAAGTTCATAAGTCCCCATTTTCTCATAAAATTTATTTTACTAAAAATTTTGACCGCTTCTTTCTATATTTTCCAACTGAACACGAGTCAAAATTAAAAAGTATGCTCCCGAGAAAAATATTTGTACTTATACTCATCTTAGTCTGATTCCTCATAAAAATCGGTGTTTAGACTATATTGTTCACCTGAAACGATATCATATTGAATCAATTGATAGTCATCATAAATTTGTTGATCACTCTCGGACAATTTTAGCTTTTGAGTCCATTCACCCTCATTACTCAAATAAAAGTTTTTTTCAAAAGCCGGCAACTTTTCTTGAAGTTGTAACAACAGCTGATAAAATCCAGTCGTTTTTAATCCACTTGTTTGAAACAAAGTTGGAGCAAAATAAACCGGGCTGGTGACCCTTGATTGATTGCCATCAGACGAAAGTTCCTGTTGATTATCATAAAACAAAAAATTCGTCTCATGCATCGTCAGTTCGTCATTTTCAGCTTGGATACTTTCTGAATAAATGCTTGGCAGATGGTCTCCCCAAAAAATCACTAAAGTATGCTGCGGCAATTGGTCTACTTCATCTAAAAAATCCGCTAAAGCCTCACTGCTATAGGCAATGTCTTGGGCATAATTATTGATGGACAGATTATCTGTTAAACCAGTCGCTGTATAATCTGAATCTTCATATTTTTCATCATAAGGCATGTGGGTCTGCATCGTCACCAGATGAATAAATTGCGGCGTTTCTCCCCCGTCTTTTAGTAAATCAATAATTTCACTGTATGCTGCGTCATCAGAAATATAAGGATTATCCTCAATGTAGCTCTTATGTTCCATCGTATCTTGTGATAAAAATGTGGAAAAGCCTAATTTATCATAAGCATCCTGCCTTTTGTACATAGAGGTGTTATACGGATGGATCGCCGTCGCTTGATAACCCTGTGCATTAAGTAATGAAACGATCGAAGGAAGCTGGGCCAGCTTTGGCAGCAGCATCGTATAGGGTGTCGTCATTTGTGCATTGAACGGCTCCATAGAAAAGCCGGTCAAAGCCTCAAACTCAATATTAGCTGTTCCGCCGCCGTAGTTTTGCGATAACATCAAACCGCTGTATGTCTGATCAGCGATTTCTCGATAAGCAGTCAGGGGATCGCTGGACAGCCCGACGCCCTCAACATTTAGCGGATCAGAAAAACTCTCTGACATAACAAAAATAATATTCGGCGTCTCCTCGTTCGCGATCGTTTGATTTTCAGTTGCAGCCTGTGCCGCGTATTTCGCAACGATTTTTTGGATCGTCTTCTTTGAATAATTTGCCGGTTCCGACATTGCTTCTACTTTCAAATTATATAAGAAACCCCCAATAAACCCAGTATTATAGTAATTCATTTTCTGACTATAGGGAATCCACAGAGCTGTCCTATTGTAAGCTTTCCTTAGAAGATTGTTTTCATTATTGAACTGTCCTATATAAAACAGAAGCCCTATTGTTAATAGTAATGCACTCATCCTGATCACCTGAGCTTTTTTAGGTAGAAAAAAGCTGCGGTAAATACTAAAAAGCAGCCCTGCCAAAGCTAAAATAAGAAAAAAAACGGCCAAGACAAAAGGTACGGTTCCAACCATTTCTTTTAATAAACTGAATTCAGTGATCATTTTTAAATCATCCGGATAAATCGGTTCCATGCGATAAGTCATTTTTTGATAATCCGCATAACCTAAAAGCAGTATCACTACAAGATAAATAAAAGATCCCACTCCCCACTGGCCCGTCAAGCTGATCAAAAACAATAGAAAAACCGCTAAAACCAAACAGCCTAAAAGAAATTTTTCTGTGTGCCAATAAAAGGCAAAGTTTATCATCAATGAAGCAGACAAGTCATTTTGGCAGTATTGCAAATAAAGATTACTTCCCAAAATCATTATTATTAATCCCACAAACAAACATAAACAGCGAATATATCTTTTTTTGAATAATTTTTTTATTGTTCTCAAAAGAGTCCTTCTTTCCTACCACGATTCACCTGTCCCTCCATTATGAAAAAGCCCTCTTCAGATGTCAAGAGGGCTCAGGCAAAAAAATATTTTTACTTTATTTCCAAAAATCTTATTTCATTTCCAAAAATCATCAAACAATGTGATTGGCATATGCCGTTTGTGCTCTGTGTTTGTATACCATTTTTCAATAGTTTCAGCTGCTGAAACAGTGATTTCTTTTCCTTCAAGGTAATCGTCGATCTCATCATAGGAAACACCTAAAGCCGCCTCATCTGCTATTAAGGGTTTGTCATCTTCTAAATCAGCTGTAGGGATCTTCGTATAAATAGCAGGGTCAGCCCCCAGTTCCTGCAGCAACATTTTCCCTTGACGTTTGTTCAAGCGAAATAAAGGTAAAATATCTGCTCCGCCATCTCCATATTTCGTATAAAAGCCAGTAACATTTTCCGCCGCATGATCCGTTCCGATCACGGCTCCGCTGTTTTCCCCGGCAATTGCGTATTGAATCACCATCCGTTGCCGTGCTTTCATATTTCCTTTATTAAAATCCCCAATCGTTAAACCTGCATCAATCAATGCTTTTACTGCTCCATCGACACCTGGTTTGATATTGACACGTAATACCTTATCCGGCTTGATAAACTCAAGTGAACGCAAAGCATCATCTTCATCAGCCTGCTCCCCATAAGGCAAGCGAACTGCAATAAACTGGTAACGGTCATCTTGTGTTTCATCACGTATTTCACTTATGGCCAATTGGGTCAACCGGCCTGCTAAAGATGAGTCCTGACCACCACTGATGCCCAATACATAAGTTGACAAAAATGGATGCTGCTTTAAGTAGTCCTTTAAAAACTCCACACTTTTTCTTATTTCTGATTTCGCATCGATCACTGGCTTTACTTCTTCGACCGCAATAATTTCTGCTTGCTTAGTTCGCATAAAGTTATCCCTCCGTATTAAACATTTGTATAATTTTTTATTTATGTTAGAAATTATAACATTAATTACAAAAAAAAACACCACAGCTAAATCAAAATCTCATTTTTCTGCGATGTCATCCTTTTAGCGAATTTCCTCTTCTTCCGAATCCGATTCACGAATTTCTTGATGAACTTTTTTCATGATCTCCATTTTATGATTCCAGCATTCTGTTGATAAATCGACAGGATATTTTTGCGGATTTAAATCACGTTTGTATTCTTCCCACAAAGAATCCAAGTTTTCTCCGCCATTTTTCTTGATCGCTTCCAAGTCAGGCAAGTCATAAACCAGCTCTCCTTTAACAAAAATATCGCGCAAAACTGGTCGGGCAGAAAAGTCTTTGATCGTTTTGTTGATATAAGTGTGGACCGGATGAAACATAAACAATTCATCCTGCTTTCTTGGATCTTCCTCCCACAACGTCACATAATCCCCTTCGGATTTATGATCCCGATTTCTAGTGATCCGCCAAACTTGTTTTTTCCCAGGTGTGGTTACTTTTTCAGCATTGCTGGATAACTTTATCGTATCAGCCATTTCTCCATGGTCATCTTCAATGGAAACCAGTTTATAAACAGCCCCTAACGCCGGCTGATCAAATGCTGTGATCAATTTCGTTCCTACTCCCCAAACGTCGATCTTCGCATGCTGCATTTTTAAGTTCAGTATCGTTCCCTCATCCAAATCATTGGAAGCATAGATTTTTGCTTCTGTAAAACCAGCATCGTCCAATTGGCGCCGAATCTTCTTAGAAATATAAGCCATATCCCCGCTATCGATCCGTACTCCTTGAAAACGAATCTGGTCTCCCATTTCTTTAGCCACACGAATGGCATTCGGGACTCCAGATTTTAAAGTATCATAGGTATCCACCAAAAAAACACAGTCGCGATGAGTTTGGGCATACGCTTTAAACGCATCATAATCATTGAGATAAGACTGAACCAGCGAATGGGAATGAGTTCCGCTTGATGGGATCCCAAAAATTTTCGCCGCCCGAACATTGCTCGTCGCATCACATCCGCCAATATAAGCTGCTCTTGTCCCCCATAAAGCTGCATCCAGTTCCTGCGCACGCCTAGTACCGAATTCCATAACTAAATCGTTCCCAACGACCGATTTCACTCGGGCAGCCTTAGTCGCTATCAGAGTTTGATAATTCACAATATTCAAAATGGCCGTCTCCACCAGCTGACATTGAGCTAAGGGTCCCTCTACCTGAATGATTGGCTCATTATTAAAAACCAGCTCTCCTTCAACAGCGGATCGAACGGTACATTCAAACTTCATATTTTTTAAATAGGTCAAAAAATCTTCCGGATATCCTTCCACTTCACGTAAATAAGCGATATCAGAATCAGAAAAAGTCAATTTTTCCAAGTAAGCGACCACACGTTCAAGTCCCGCATAAATCGCATAACCATTATTAAATGGCATATCACGAAAATAACATTCAAAAACAGCATTCCTTTTATCTCTGCCTAATTCCCAATAAGTTTTCATCATATTAAGCTGATATAAGTCCGTATGCATCGTCAAACTATCATCTGCATATAATTTTCTCATCTTTATTTCTCCCATTCTATTCAAATCATCTACTGTCAATACACCTTACATTTTACTCTTTATCTTTTTCTTTCACAATATATAGTGGTCTGTTTTTTGTTTCAAGAAATATTTTCCCAATATAACGGCCAACGATCCCCAGACAGAAAAGCTGCAGCCCGCCAATCAACAAAAGAATACAGACCATCGACGGCCAGCCGGAAGTTGGATCCCCATAAAATATTGTTCTAATAACAATCACAAACAGTCCCAAAATAGCTGCCAAACAAGAGAAAAAACCAATAAATGAAGCGATCGCCAAAGGAGCCTCCGAAAAATTCACGATAGCCTCTAGAGAATACTTGAAGAGCGACCAAAAGGACCAGGAGGATTCGCCAGCGACTCGTGCGCGATTTTTATAAGAAAGATAAGTTGTTTTAAATCCGACCCAGCTCAGTATTCCCTTTGAGAAGCGATTATACTCAGTTACTTCTAAAACCGCCGCTACCATCTTTCCAGTCATCAAACGATAATCTCGTGCGCCTTCGATCAGCTGCGTAGACGAAATACGATTGATGATCTTATAAAACAGCTTGGCAAAGAAACTGCGGATTTTTGGTTCTCCCTCTCTATCGTCTCTTCTAGTCCCAACACAATCATAATCTTCTTCCTCAACCAGTCTTAACATTTCAGGCAATAGTTCAGGCGGATCCTGCAGATCCGCATCCATGATCACAACATAATCGCCAGTTGCTTCCTTTAATCCAGCATACAAAGCGGCCTCTTTGCCAAAATTCCTGGAAAAATCCAGATAATGGACTTTTGCTGGATAGTTTTTGTGTAAATCTCTTAAAACAGATAATGTTTGATCATTCGAACCATCATTAACAAAACAATATTCCAATTCAACCGGCATCGTTTTCCCAATTTTTTCCACAGAAGCAAAAAAAAGTGGAATAGTATCTTCCTCATTATAACAAGGAATAATAATCGACAAACGTTTCATTAGGATGATCCCTCCTCTTCCCATTATTTCTTAGTTACTTGAAAAATTTTTTTAAAGCCGCTAGTTCTTCCTTCGTCAGCCTCCGGTAAGATCCAGGCAAGAGCGATCCATCAAGTTTTAACGGTCCCATAGAAATTCTTTTTAAAAAAATCACTTTTTTCCCAACCGTAAGGAACATTTTTTTTACTTGATGAAATTTTCCTTCAGATATTTCTAAACACACATGGCTAACTGCTTTACCGCTGCTTAAAATCTTTAATTGGGCGGGTTTGCACTTTTCTCCACTATCAAAAATGACGCCTTTTTCAAAAGCGGAAATATCTGCTGAAGTCACTTCTGCGTTAACAATCGCTTCGTAAGTTTTCTTAATATTTTTGTTGGGTACTAATAACTCATGAGCTAATTTTCCATTATTTGTGATCAACATTAGGCCTTGTGAATCTCGATCAAGCCGCCCAACCGGAAATAATCCAGGCCGTCTGTCTGCTTGACTGATCAAATCAATCACCGTTTCATGTTCTTGGTCTTTGACGGCACTCACATGTCCGCTTGGCTTATTCAGCATAAAGTAAGCATGCGGATTCATCTGAATGATTTTTTTTTGAACTTTTAAAACTTGAAGAGAAGTATCTACATTATAACCCTCTTCTAAAACAATGGCTCCATCCACGCTAATTTGTTTGGACTTTATCAGCCGCTTGATCCTTCTGCGCGAACCATAACCGGCCTGTTCTAATAACTTATCTAATCGCATTTTTTCTCCATTTTTCTCAACTCATTAATTATACCAAATAATTGCTTTCAAAACGATTGTTAAAAATGAAAATAGACTATAAATCGTTTTCTTATAAAAAAAGAAAGAAAATGACAAGTTGTTTTGCCTCAATCAGCTAAAATAGCGATGAATGACCGGTTTTTTTGAAAAATTTTTTTGATGAAACTGCTAAAAAGCGATCAGAGAATATCTCCTCCGGCCGCTCTCTAATTATTATTTTACTCTTGATCGCAGAAAGAAAGTGCTCTTGCAGCCATATCTTTTTTCTGGCAATTTTAAACCCTCATGACTCTCTAATGACGGTTAACTTAATTTTATAAAGAAGCCTCCATCGATATTTAACCTATTGGTTTTCTGAAAAACATTAAGCAAAATCTAAAAAAAGTGATCCAATCAAAGTTGACTCTTGAATTTGATTGGATCACTTCTTATTTTTTTAATTTCAAACAGATCCTGCCTGACTATATCACTGAATAGTCCTGCTTCAAACGGTTTTTCACGTCATCCTTTCTTTTTAGAAAGGATCACATCATGCCCCCGCCCATCATGTTCGGGTCCATGCCAGCTCCGCCGCCAGCAGGTGCTGCCGGTTCAGGTTTGTCTGCTACCACAGCTTCAGTCGTTAATAATAAAGCGGCAACACTTGCTGCGTTTTGTAAAGCGGAACGAGCTACCTTCGTAGGATCGACGATCCCTGCTTCAATCATGTTTACCCATTCGCCATTCGCCGCATTATAGCCGACACCAACTTCAACATGTTTCAGCTTATCAACAATAACGGAACCTTCTCCGCCAGCGTTTTCAGCGATCTGACGAACCGGTTCTTCCAAAGCCCGTAAAACGATCTTGATCCCAGTTGCTTCATCACCTTCCGCTTCAAGTTCAGCAACTTTTGTTGAAGCATTTACCAGCGCAGTTCCGCCGCCAGCAACGATACCTTCTTCCACAGCGGCACGTGTGGAGTTCAAAGCATCTTCAATGCGCAGTTTCAATTCTTTCAACTCAGTTTCAGTTGGAGCTCCCACTTTGATTACAGCAACTCCGCCAGCTAATTTTGCTAAACGTTCTTGCAATTTTTCACGATCAAAATCAGAAGTTGTTTCAGCAATTTGACCTCTGATCAGGTTGATACGGCTGCTGATCGCATCTTTGCTGCCGGCACCTTCAACGATCGTCGTATTATCTTTATCGACAGTGACTTTCCCTGCAGTACCTAATGCATCCATCGTAGTATCTTTTAATTCTAGGCCTAAATCTTCAGTAATCACTGTAGCTCCAGTCAAGATCGCGATATCTTCAAGCATCGCCTTGCGACGATCCCCAAATCCAGGCGCTTTAACCGCACAAACATTGAAAGTTCCGCGCAATTTATTTAATACTAAGGTTGGTAAAGCTTCTCCATCTACATCATCTGCGATGATCAACAGGGGTTTGCCTTGTTGTAAAATTTGTTCTAACAATGGCAAAATATCTTGAATATTAGAGATTTTTTTATCAGTGATCAAGATATAAGGATTTTCTAATGAAGCTTCCATTTTATCATTATCTGTCACCATATATTGAGATAAATAACCACGGTCGAACTGCATTCCTTCAACAACATCCAGCTCTGTTTCGATCCCCTTAGATTCCTCAATAGTGATCACTCCATCATTGCCGACTTTCTCCATGGCGTCAGCAATTAGTTGACCCACTGTTTCGGATCCGGAAGAAACGGCAGCTACTTGAGCGATCGCTTCTTTTGAATTGACAACCTTGGAAATAGCATGCAATTGTTCAACTGCTGCCTTAGTTGCACGTTCGATTCCGCGACGGATTCCCATCGGATTAGCTCCAGCAGTAACATTTTTCAAGCCTTCACGAACGATTGCTTGCGTCAGTACTGTTGCGGTAGTTGTTCCGTCACCGGCAATATCATTGGTTTTAGAAGCAACTTCTGCCACTAATTTGGCTCCCATATTTTCAAAATGGTCTTCCAATTCGATTTCTTTTGCAATAGTTACTCCATCATTTGTTATCAAAGGAGAGCCATAAGATTTTTCTAAAACAACGTTACGCCCCTTAGGTCCTAATGTTACTTTTACTGTATTTGCTAAAACATCCACACCGCGTAACATAGCTGCACGCGCGTCTTCTGAAAATTTAATTTCTTTTGACATTCTTTTCTCACCTCATAATTTATTTATTGATTCGTCTTACTCAACAATAGCAACAATATCTTTTTCATGTACGATCAGATATTCTTTGCCTTCATATTTTACTTCTGCACCTGAGTATTTTTCGAACATTACTGTGTCTCCAGCTTTAACAGCAACTGAAACCTTTTGCCCGTTATCTAATGTCCGACCTTCTCCGACGGCAATAATAGTTCCTGTTTGGGGTTTTTCTTTTGCTGCCGAAGCCAAAACAATCCCACCAACAGTTTTTTCTTCTTCTTTTGCTACTTCGATCACAACACGATCACCTAATGGTTTTAACACTGGATATCCCTCCGTATACTTAATAATATTTTGAAATCAATTAGCACTCTTTAATGATGAGTGCTAACCTACTTCTTTATAATATACATTTTCACTTTCTTTTGCAAGTGTTTTGAGTGATTTTTCTTTATTAAAATGAAGAAAACCTTTATGATATAAAAAGAAACAAATATTTTAATTCTCATTCATGAAAGGATCTACATATGAGTAAAAACAAGACATTCCTATTTTCACTGTTACTCTATGCTGCGGCTCTATTGGCGCCATCCGTGTATACGGCCAGTCAGGGAGTCACTACTTTCACAAAAAATGTAGCTGACTTTACGACACTTGTCTATGTCGCCGGTGCTATCCTCTTATTGATTTTAAATTTCACTTCATCCGATCTGCTTCCATTAGAGAAAAAGCGAAAAGGATTTTTGAACATCATTTTATGGGGGATCAGCGGCATTTTTCTAGCGTTGATTCTTCAAACTCTGGCTTTTTTAGTTGAGCAGAAACTCTTCGGTCTGACAAATACTTCTGAAAACACAGCCGCTATTACACAATACATCAAAGTTTATCCCATTTTTTTATGGGCTACATCTTTGGGCGGACCGATAATGGAAGAATTGATTTTCCGCAGAGGTCTGGTGAATTTTCTCGTTCAAAAGTTCCCCTTATGGCTAGCCATAAGCCTTAGTTCCATTTTATTTGCTTTTGCTCATAATGATGGACATCTCCTTGTATATTTCTCGATTGGAATACTGTTCTGCTGCCTTTATAAAAAAACCGGAACAATTTGGACTTCTATTTTGACCCATTGCGGAATGAATCTCCTAGTGATTCTCGTTCAATTCTACTGGACTTAAAGAGAAAGGGATCCAGCTGAATTTTTGCCGGATCCCTTTCCCGAAAAACAAGTATAGTTTTCTACCACAAACAAAAAGAATATTTATTCCCCGGTTTGCTCTTTTTTATAATGATTCAAAAAATAAATCAATGTTTGTAGCTCGTTGGTCAAATCAACATTTTGTACTAAGATGTCACTGGAAACGGTCAACCGTGCAGGAGTAAAATTCATGATTCCCTTGATTCCAGCGGCGACTAATTTTTCCGCATTTTCTTGCCCTTTATCCGCCGGAACTGTCAAAATAGCAATATCAATTTGCTGGATCCTGATTTGTTCCTCCATATCACTGATTGGATAAACTGGGATCCCATCAACGATTTTCCCAACAATATCCTCTCTGACATCAAAAGCAGCACTGATTCTGATACTATTACTTTGATGGAAATGATATTTCAAAAGAGCGTTCCCTAAATTTCCAACTCCCACAAGGGCTACATTTGTCAAACGATCATCATTCAATGTTTTAGCAAAGAAGTCCAAAAGCTTCTCAACATCATAGCCGTAACCTCTTTTTCCCAATTCGCCAAAATATGAAAAATCACGACGGATCGTTGCACTGTCTACCTTGACCGCTTCGCTTAATTCCTTTGAAGACACTTTTTGTTTGCCTGAATCAAAAAGGATTCTCAGATATCTATAATATAATGGTAATCTTTTAACCGTTGCTTTGGGGATCGTCTGATTTTTCAACATGATTCTTTTCTACCTTTCTTGTGACCATTTTTTCAATTTCACAATCTATTTTACCAGTAAAACAGTAAAAAAATCAATGAAGAAGTATTAGATTGTGAAATCATTTATTTGTTTCCGCATCCATTTTTCTTTATTTGATAAAATATGATAAACTTAGCTCAGAAAGTAAAAGTGAGGAAAAATTATGATTTTGTTACAAGCAAACCAATTGGCTCGCCATTTTGGCGGTGATACTTTATTCAATCATGTCCATATAGAAGTACAAGAAAATAGTCAAATAGCTCTTGTTGGTCGTAATGGTGCCGGAAAATCTACTTTATTAAAAATTCTTGCAGGAATTGAAGCCCCCGACGAAGGGACCCTTTCAAAAGCGAAAAACATTCATATCGGCTATTTAGCACAAAATACTGGTCTTTCAACTAATAATGCTATCTGGGATGAAATGATGACAGTTTTTGATGAACTGATCCAACTAGAAAAAAAAATCCATCTTTTAGAGATCAAGTTGGGAAATGTTGCTGTTGATTCCTCAAATTATTTAGCTGTATTAGACGAATACGACCGTTTGCAGCACTCGTTTCAAGAAAAAAACGGCTACGGCTATGAAGCAGAGATCCGCTCTGTTCTTCATGGATTCCATTTTACTGAAGACTACTTTGCCCGCAAAATAAATACACTCTCCGGAGGACAAAAAACCCGATTGGCTTTGGCAAAACTCCTATTAGAAAAACCTGAATTATTGATTTTGGACGAGCCTACTAACCACCTTGATATCGAAACACTGACTTGGTTAGAAAATTATTTGCAGAATTATTCGGGGGCTCTGTTGATCGTCTCCCATGATCGCTATTTTTTAGATAAAGTGGTCAAAGAAGTCTACGAACTCAGTCGAAGTGAATTAACACATTATAAAGGCAACTATAGCCGCTATCTGGAACTGAAAGAAGAGCGAATCGCTCTAGAATGGAAAACATACACAAAACAGCAGACCGAAATTGCCAAACTAGAGGAATTTGTCCAAAAAAATATTGTTCGGGCGACCACCACCAAACGAGCACAAAGCCGCAGGAAAAAACTGGAAAAGATGGAGCGGATAGAGCGTCCTAAAGGGGACGAGAAGTCAGCTGATTTCTTATTTCCAATAAATAAAACCTCGGGAAATGTGGTGCTGACGGTTGAGAACAGTGCGATTGGTTACGAGGGGAAAATACTGGCAGAACCTGTCGATTTAGCTGTCCGCAGACAAGAAGCCATTGCTTTGGTGGGGCCGAACGGTGTCGGCAAATCTACGTTGTTAAAATCCATTATCGGCGAAATACCTTTGATCAAAGGCACTATTCATTTAGGCACTAATGTTTCTATCGGATATTATGATCAAGAACAAGCTAATTTGAACTCTAATAAAACGGTACTTTACGAACTTTGGGACAACCACTCTACCACTCCGGAAAAAGAGATCCGCTCCATTCTCGGCAGCTTTTTATTTACTGGAGAAGATGTAGAAAAAACAGTTCCTTTACTAAGCGGAGGCGAAAAAGCAAGATTAGCTTTAGCAAAACTTTCAATGGAAGAGGAAAATTTTTTGATCCTTGATGAACCCACAAATCATCTGGACATCGATAGTAAAGAGGTTTTAGAAGATTCTTTGATCGACTTTGAAGGAACGATTTTATTTGTTTCCCATGACCGCTATTTTATTAATCGGATCGCAACGAAGGTCATCGAGTTGAGCAGTGAAGGCAGTAAATTATATCTTGGCGACTATGATTACTATCTTGACAAAAAACAAGAAGAACTTGAAATCGCTCAGCTGCAGCAAGAAAAAAAAGCAGCGTCCCCGGCACAAATCCCTGACAGTTCAGGGAAAAAATCTTTTCAGTTCAATAAAGAACAGCAAAAGAATAAGCGGACATTGCTGCGAAAAATTGCTCAGTTAGAAAAAGAACTGGCTGCTATAGAAGAACGAATCAAAAAAATCCAGTCAGAATTGATCGACCCGGAGTATTTCAATCATCACAAAAAACTGCAAGAATTAAACGTCGAATTACAGCAGGAAGAGCAGCAATTGGAAATGATTTTAACCAATTGGGAAACAGAGAGCCTGAAACTCGAAAAATTAGAAAAAACCATCGAATAGCCTATAAAGATAAGTAAGGTATCTTCCGTTTGGAGCAAGCTGTCTTTTCATTGCGAATTTCACTTTTAATAGAAAAAAGGCTGACTTAAAAGTCAGCCTTTTTTCTATTAAAAGTGTTGCGATAAATCTATTTTTGAAGTGATCGATAAAAATCACTAACCTGCCAAAAAAATATGTGCCCAACTTATGTTAACAAGTTGAATAAATATATGTGCTTGGACTTTGTCTTAGATGAATTATAGCTTTATTCAACCGCTTTGTCAAGATTAGAACAGAGCTGTATCCTGCGCTGCGAAAGCTTTCTATCAAAACATCATAAACTTTAGTTCGATAAAAATACAGCTTCTAACGAAGCACGAAAACTCAGAAAATAACTGCAAGCAGATATCTGGCTTCCTTAAATATTTCTTAGTTTTATATAAACTATTTTAAGCAAAGTATTCTTTTTAGGTACTTTATGTTAAAATTTAACTATGCTTAAATTGAATTTTAATTTCAAAAATCGAGGTAAAAAAATGGAACAAATCAAATCAAAAAAATTTTTTAAAAACAATTGGCAATACCCTCTCGTTGCTTTCCTGCTGCCAATCATCATCATGATTGGTGTTTATTTGAGTATTGGGATATATTGGGGCAGCGAACGAACGGTCTTAGCTAGTGATGCTTTTTCACAGTTTACTAATTTTCATGCCAGCTTTAAAAATGTTCTCTCTGGCAAGCAAAGTATTTTTTATTCTTGGAATTCTGCGCTGGGCTTCAATTATCTATCCTTTGTTTCCTATTACTTAGGCGGTTTGTTTACTCCTCTTGTATTGTTCTTTGATAAAAGTCAAATGCCTGATGTCCTATACTTACTCACTTTATTAAAAATAGGTTTTGCTGGTCTAGCTTTTTGGTATTACAGCAAGAATACTTTCAAAATTTCAAATTGGGCACATGTTATGCTTTCTATCCCTTATGCACTGAGCTCTTTCGCTCTTGCCCATTCTGAGATCATCATGTGGCTGGATACATTTGTTTTTCTGCCTTTGATCATTTTGGGAATCAATCGAATCATCGAGAGGAAACAGCCTACTTGCCTGTTTCTTTCTTATTTCATTCTTTTTGTATCCAACTTTTATATGGCCTTTATGGTCGGTGTTTTCTCATTTTTATACTATTTGGCCCGATTACTGTCTGCTCCAAAAAAAAATCGCCAGACGATCCTTCCTTATCTCATCACTTCCCTATCAGCCGGGATCGCTTCTATGATCATCATATTGCCTACGATTTTAGATTTACGCTCTAATGGAGAAGAATTAACGAAAATCACGACCTTAAAAACTGAAGCCACTGGTTTTTGGGATCTCATCATGAAAAATATGGTTGGAGTTTTTGATACGACCAAGTATGGATCTATTCCTTTTATTTATATTGGATTGTTGCCATTATGTCTATGTTTATTTTATTTTATAACAAAAAAAATTGCGCTGATAAACAAATTGACTTACGCCGGTTTATTTGCGATTCTGATCGCAAGCTTTTATTTTCAGCCTTTAAATCTTTTCTGGCATGGTTTGCATGCTCCCAATATGTTTTTATTCCGTTATAGTTTTGTCTTTTCCTTTCTGGTCATCATGCTGGCCGGATACGGCTGGGAAAAATTTACTAAAGATGATTTGGGGCTGCTGACAGGTACCATGATCGTTACAATAGCTATTTTTACGCTTGCCAAAGTGATGACAAGCAAAAACGGTTATACTTATGTAACAGACCAATCTTTTTATCTGACTATTCTTTTTCTGGCACTCTATTTGATAAGCATCATTTTCTACCAGTTAAAACATATTGGAAAAAGCAAACTAGTCATTCTTTTATTATTACTCGTCTCGATTGAAGCCACTATCAATACCAGCGGAATGCTCAACGGGGTCTTGGAAGATTGGAATTATCCCTCCAGAAGTCTGTATACACTCCCTTATTCTAGTATAAAAAAATTAGTAGATCAAACAAAGACCGAAAATAAAAATGAGTTTTATCGTCTAGAGAATTTGGATCCTGTTTCTTCAAACGATAGCCTGAACTATGGTTATAATGGAGTCAGCTTCTTCTCATCTATTCGTAATCGAAATTCATCGAGCCTGCTTGACCAGCTTGGTTTTCGTTCTAGAGGAACCAACCTAAATATCCGCTATGACAACAACACCTTGCTCATGGATTCTCTGATTGGGATCAAATATAACATCAGTAAAACAGTGCCGATGAAATCTGGATATGATTTTGTCAGTTCAGCTAATAATTATTCATTATACAAAAATGAAAATGCTCTGCCCCTAGGAATACTTACCGATAGTGGGGTCTATGATTTAAAATTGCTAGAAAATGATAACCTTGGTTCCCAAACAGTACTTTACAATTATTTAAGCAAGAGCACAAACTCGTATTACTCGCTGACCACTCCAACCATTGTCAGTCAAGCTAATGTCAATATCATTCGTTCAACTGATAATACGGTGACTTATAAAGAAGTTTCTGAAAATGTAGCTAAAGATATCACTTGGCAAGTTCATGTTCCGGCGGGAAAACAAGCTTACTTAAGCCTTTTTCCAACCAATTTTTCACAATTGGAAAGCTCAACTGCAACGATCACAGTCAACGGTCAGAGCAAAAAATCTCAGATCAGCATTACCGGTCAATATTATAATCTTGGTTATTATGATCAAGACACTACCGTTACATTTACTGCCAGTTTTTATGGAACGACTGAAGTAAGTTTCGTAGATCCGCCGGTTGTCCTGTTAGATCTTGATGCCTTTCAAACCGACACAAACAGCATAAAAGAAAATGGTGTGGATCTGAAAGTAGGCAAACGTACGGCCAGTGCAACAATAAATACAGAGAAAAGCTCGGTCTTATTCACCACGATCCCTTATGATAAAGGCTGGAAAGCTTATATTGACGGCAAACAAGTTAAAGTTTCTTCTTTTCAAGATGCTTTCTTAACCGTTAATATTCCTAAAGGAAAACATGTTTTAAAATTAGTTTTTCTGCCGCAAGGATTCAAAATCGGCGTAATCTGCTTCTTTGCCGGGATCATCACTTTTATGCTCTACCGTTTCTATAAACCATTAAAAATTTATGTTCGAAAAAAATTTAAATTTAAACAATAACTACTTGCAGCTTTAATTTATTTCAGATTTCTAAGATCTGTGAACACTGCTTTAAAAATAAAAATATTTCACCATTCAGATATTGTAAAAAAAAAATGGAGAAGGTAAAACCTAAAAAATTTTATTTTCTCCATTTGCTTTTTGACTTATCTGGCAAAGATATAACTATTTTTAAAATCTGCTGTTACACCACATTTCTCTAAAATTCTTCAAATAATCGCCTATTTTTTATCCAAGCTTTTTTCTAAAAAAAAAGACCAGATAATTTATAAATCATCCGGCCTGATTCCTGTCTTTTCAAAAAAGATAGTTATTCACATTAGTTTTCGATTTTTTCAAAAGCTTGTTGTAAATCTTGAATGATATCAGAACTTCTTTCTATCCCAACTGAAAGACGTAACAAATCGTTAGTTAAACCGTATTCTATCCTTAACTTTTCAGGAATATCTGCATGTGTCTGAGTTGTCGGATAGGTGATCAAACTTTCTACCCCTCCCAGACTTTCCGCAAAGGTCACAACTTTCAAAGCATTTAGAAAAATCCCAATAGCACTTTCGTTATTGATTTTAAAACTGACCATGCCGCCGCGCCCAGGATAAAAAACTTTTTTCACTTCTTTCACCGTCTTAAGAAAGGCCACGACTTCCTTGGCATTCGCTTCATGTCTTTCCATTCTTAGTGGAAAAGTTTTCAGCCCGCGAATGACCAACCATGAATCAAAAGGTGATAATACGACACCGGTAGTATTTAGCTGAAATTCCAATTGCTCTGCTATTTTCTCATCTTTTACCATTACTGCCCCCGCCAGGACATCATTATGACCACACAAATACTTTGTTGCGCTGTGGATCACAATATCTGCACCCAAATCTAAAGGCTTCTGAATGTAAGGTGTGTAAAATGTATTATCGACAATCAAAAGAATTTGATGCTTTTTCGCAATTTTTGCAAGGTTCTCGATCGACACTTCTTCCATCAATGGATTCGTCGGCGTTTCAACAAACAATGCGACCGTATCTTCTTGGATGAGCGTTTCAAATTGTTCTTCAGACTCACTATATGAAAAAGTTATTTTTGGTTTTTTTTCAAGATCCGTAAAGTAGCGATAGCTTCCCCCATAAAGATCTCTAGAAGCGACAATATGACTCCCGGAATCAAAAAGATCCAGCACTAACAAAATAGCACTCATACCCGAACTTGTAGCAAAGCCGAATCGACCATTTTCGAGTAAAGCCAGCCCCTCTTCTAAAACAGCTCTTGTGGGATTCTTTGTCCTCGTGTAATCATAACCCGTCGACTGGCCGAATTCCGGATGCTGATATGTCGTGGATAAAAATATGGGTGTATTTATTGAGCCGGTATCTGTAAATTTGCGGTTGCCTAATTGGACGATCGCAGTTTCGCTGCTTACATTTTTCTGACAATGATCTGAGTCTTTTTCTTCATTTGACATGACGTATATTTCGCTCCTTCTTGCAGTTTTTCATAGCGCAAAACTTCTGTTGCTATTTCATTAAAGTCATCATACCATATTTTGCCCACAAAGGAGTAATAGAGAAAAACTATCAAATTCGTTCGCTTTTCTCTATCTCTCTGCTTACTTGATAAAAATATTTTGTTCTTATTTGCTAAAAAAACTGAATCGATTTATAATAAAAATAGTAAAAGTCGCTACTTGGTCAATATAGAAATTGGGTGATTTTTTGAAAAAAAGTATTTATATCGTGGAAGCGATCATTCAAAGACAGGGAAAAATTTTATGTGTCCAACATTTGGAAAATGAGGCTTTATCCTTGCTTTGGGGACTGCCTGGAGGAAAGGTTCGGCCGGGAGAACTGCCAGAAGAGTCCTTGGCCCTTGAAATGAAAGAAAAATTAAACTATCCTGTCACAGTGGGAAAAGCTTTTGAACATTCTGATCATGAGTATGATTTCGGCACAGTCCATTTGAGCACTTTTTTATGCTCGGAAGAAACTGATCATGAGCCCAGATCCAGCGCTTATAATACTCTCCAATGGACTGATATTGAAGACTTGCTTACTCTTGACTGGGCACCAACAGAGCTTCCCATTCTTGAAAAATTGCAAGAATTATTAAACAGAGCACAGCCGGAGTAACCCGGTGCGCTCTGTTTAATTGTTAAATACGGCAGCCCTTGACCTAAAATCCATTAAGATTTTTTTGAACGATTTAATGTTAGATCTGCATTCTTTTTTTCCATTCATGCAAAATATCTCCGCCGTGAAAAAAAAGAACGACCAAAAACATCAGCAGACTAAACCCAATAGAAATAAGGATCAGGGCCGGATCCTTCACCCATTTAAAAACTAAAAACAAGGCTGGCATTAAACCCAATATACTAGAAATAATCAAATACATGACATAATCGCCCACCTCTAGATGAACGATTTTGACCGCAAGATACATAGCTAGAATAGAAAAAATACTGATTATTGGAATGGCGTAAGTCATCGACCAACCTTCCCAACCTGTCACATAGTCCAAATAAATCGTGATCAGTGAGAAAATGACAAATAAATAAGTGACGCTCTTAGCAATATTTCTCCGTTTTGAAATAATAATATACACAACTGTCCATAAACTCAATAGGCCAAAGGTCGCCAGCTGCAATCCATGAAGTTGATGGAGCCATAAAACTTCAATCAATAAAAACAAACCACTAATGCCAATGGTTAGCAACATCAAATTTTTAAAAACTTTCTGTCTGTCATATCTCAATGAAATTTTTGGATAAGGATTCTTTCTTCCTTCTCTCATTAAGTCTTGCTCCGTAAATGGCTGTCCACAAAGAGGACAGCTTGCCTCATCTGTTAAAATTTTGCTTTTGCAATACGAACAATCACTCATATTTATTCCTCCAACTCTGCAGCTGTGACTTGATTAGCCGCAACTTCCAGCACAACACCCTGTTTGGTCAATTGACGTGCGAATTCTTTTTGGATCGTTGTATCAATAAAAGGCGACGTAAAACAAATCGTCATTTTTTCCCCGCTGCTGATCATACAAAACTGAGGCCTGACTGCAGAAGTCAGCAAAACAAGTTGTTGAATCCGACCCCCAATTGCTTCAGGCATATCTACACGTCCCATATTTGAAATAGCTATCGTCAAGTTTTGATTGTTCCAAAGATTGACAAATTTTAAAATCATATCTTTTAATGGCCTAAAAATCAAACGTCCCGGAAAATTATATTCAAAAGCCAGCTGTTTATTCATCTTCTCATCCACAAGCTCCGGCCGCAGCTGATACTGAAGTTGTTCACTTAACTTTTGACAGATGTTTGTTACATTATCCATCTCTTTGCCATAAGTATATTCTAAGCGGGTAGTGAGAAAAAAATTTCTGGCCGAATTAGACGGATAAAATTGACGCAAATTGACCGGCACTGAAACTGACACTGTCCCCGTCTCCTGAAAATCCGGACTTGCCTTACGAATCGACTCAAAAAAAAGTGCGATCAGATAAATCATGACTGAAGTTTTTTGTTCACGGGCAAGAGCTAAAACTTGTTTAGTCGGCAAGCTCATTTCCACGACACGCATTCGATTATCCGGTGTTTTCTTTCCCTTGACTTGATAGACTTTCCTCTTTTTCTCGGTAGGCAAATGATCTGTAAAAACATAGTTTGAAGTTTTTTTACCTAAACGCAGAGCCAGTTTCCCTGCTTTTTTACTGGTACTTATAACCGACCTAAAAGCTGAATAAGCCGATTCAGTGAAATTTTGCGCCCTTTGAGGTCGAAAATAATGACTGAAGCTGTCTGCTGTCTGCTGGTCCTTCCACTCTCTCTCCTGTTTTTTCATATCACAAAAACTTTCTGGATATCGCAAAAATATATACTCCTTTATCAGATCCTCAAAGAACCAAAGCGCTCCTGTTCCATCCGCCAGTACATGAAAAATCTCAAAATGGATCCGGTCGGCTCGATAGATCACTCGAAAAAGCAATTCTTTATGATCAAAATGATAGATTGGTGCACAGGGAGGTAATAGTTCAGGAGCCACCTGAGGTTTTAAATCACTCATTTCCAAATAATACCAAAAAAAGCCTCGTCTCAATACACTGTGATACAGTAAGTATTGAGCATATGTTTTGTCCAGCGCCCTTTGCAAGAGAACCGGATCGACTTCATCTTCCAGCTCAGCTGTTAGTCGGAATACCTTGGTATCTCTACTATTACGGGCAGCTAAAAAAATATTTGAGGCATGATCCAAACGTACCCAGCCTTTGCGCTCCATTTTTTCTCCTCTTTCCAGACTTGCACTCAAATTTTCCGATCCATTTTTTTAGATCCAGACAGCTCACTCAACGGGTTGATTTAAAAAACGGCTAATTTCTTGATAAGCTTCTGTGATCACTTTAGAAAATTTTGGGAAACCTATAAATCCATGAACTGTCCCTTTGACCTGTATAATCTTCACATAAGCACCAGCCTTTTCCAAAGCCGCTCCATAGGCTTCTCCTTCATCCCGCAGCGGGTCGTTTTCAGCCGTGATCACCAGGGTACGCGGCTGGTTGGTAAGATCTGTACACATCAACGGTGAAATATATGGAGTTTTGCGTTTATTTTCGTCAGGCTGATATAAATCCATGTAGTCTTGTACTTTTTTAGAGGTCAAGCCATAATCAAAGCCCTTTGTACGAATCGTTTCAAACGGCGAATTTTCACTATGATCCCAATAGGTAACTGGATAAAGCAGAATTTGGTTATGAAGCACTAAATTTTGTTCATCTCTTAGTTTAAGCGCGACGGCTGCCGCTAAATTTCCGCCGGCCGAATCACCAATCAAAGTAACTTGTGAAATATCTTCTAAACCTAATACTTTAAGATGAGTCAATACCCATAATGTCACTTGATAACAATCATCCAGCCCAGCCGGATACGGAAACTCTGGTGCCAAACGATAATCTACTGAAAAAACCACTCTTTCAGTTAAATCAGCCATATTTAAACAAGTTTGTGTATAAGTATCGACATCCCCAATGACCCAGCCGCCTCCATGGAAGAACAACAAAACATCTTCATGATTTTTGACTTCCGGATAGAAGATTCGTACCGGGATCTCATGACCGTCAACGGAATATATCTTTTGGTCCAATATCTGGTTTTTTTTTCTAATTGGCTTTCTAGAAAAAAATTGTTGTACTTTTCTGATTACTGGATAATCCTGCTTCATATCGATCTTTGGTGAAGACATAACCTTCAAAATGAGCTTTACTATTTTGTTCATCTTTGCTTACCTCTTCAGTGGATCCTTTCTTTAAATAAAGTGATCCGTCCACTTTCAATTATTTGATCAAATTTTGGTCTCTGTACAAAAAATCAAGCTTGAGTCGATCCGTCCACAATGAACTTACGATTTTAATTCGATGGCAGAAGCAGAATGAACTTCATTAGTTCACTAAGATTCTAGAAATCAACTGGCAAATACAAGACGAATGATCAGTTCAATTCTTCATTATTTTTCTACCTTAGTCGTTTGTTAATTATACCTGAATTAGTTGTGACTTACCATTAACTCTTTCTAAACAAAAATAAAAGACCAAAATCCGCTCTTTAAAGAACTGCCGTTAATCTTTAAATAAAATTTTGCCCAGTACAGATTTAAAGCAGCTAGACAATTCTTAGGTATCTATTCTTTTCATATATTCGAATGCACAGTCACGATAAACTAGATCGTCTCGCTGCTTAAAACCCTGCTTTTCCCAGAAATCATTCCCTGACTGATTCTTTTTAAAGACTACTAAAGCAGCCTTCTTGATGCCTAATAACTTCAACGCTTCCAGACTGTTAGTTAAAAGCAAACCGGCGATTCCTTTTTTTCTTAACTTTGCCTGTGTACACATATGATAAATATAGCCGCGTCTGCCATCATTGCCAGTCATGATCGCTCCAACGATCTGCCCATCTTTTTCAGCAACAAAACAAGTGGCAGGATTACGGTGCAAAAATATCTCTATTCCTGATTTTGAGTCATCTAATGAATTTAATCCCATTCCCGGAGTTTCGCTCCATAATTGATAAACCGCCTCATAATCTGCCAGTTCCATTAATCGAATTTTTATTTTCATATGAATAAATCCCTCCCGCTAACAGATATCTGATTTCAGAATCATTCTATACAGTTCTATTGTAAAATCCTAGTTAAATTTTATGATCTCTGTTGAAAGCCAATATATCTAACAAACGGTTCTCTATAGCAATTAAATAAATATTTATTTAATTGCTATATTTGATATAACTTTTTTGGATTGACAGCTACAAATTTCATCCGTTGTCCTTGCTCTGAAGATGCAGTCGTGCGCTAGTCGCCTTAAAGTTGCAATGGAAAAATATTTGTTCGAATCAGAATAATCGGTGAATCTAAATATACCTTCTCACTCTTTTCATATATTCTATATATTCATCTCCAAATTTTTCGGAACACCAACGCTCTTCTGAAAGGATAATCCAATGGGCGGCGATTTGAAAAATAAAAACCAAAACAAGCAAAACCAGAGAACTCGTAAGCAGAGCGCAACCCAAGAAATAGAGGAAATAAGCCGTATACATTGGATTTCGGCTCCACTGATAAAGTCCTCTTTGATTAAATCCATTTGCCAAAGGTCGTGCAAAATCAAAGATCGACCCTAACAAAAGAAGCGTTCCGCTAAAATAAATTACCATTCCAACAGCGAAAAGTGCTGGCCATCTACTATTTATCTTCCCAAAAAATAAAAACACAAACATCCCTAAATCAGCAAATTGGTAAATCCAGTAAGCCACTCTTTCAAAACCTATTAGCGGGGCAAAATGTGCTACGCGCCTGACAGCACTTTTATCTATTATTGCCAACACTCCAAATCGAATTATGATAAGAGGAACGAATAAAAAAAATGCCGCCATACTATTTCTCCCCGTTTCTATTCATATAATCTCTCAAATCAATCATAAAGTTTAAAAACTTCATTGAAGACAGGCTTATAGTCAATCTTATCTCCTATTATTTCACACTTGCTATAACCTGAAAAGTCTCTATCTAAAGTATAATAGTTTTCAGATAGAGACTTCCCCTCATACAGCCGCATTCTTGTCTTTTCGTATTGCTAAATATTTGTTTTTCTATCCAGCAGATAATCTACTCTAATATCAAAAGAATCAGCTATTTCTTGTTGAGTCACAGCGTCATCTTCTCTTATTGAATGAATATTTATCTATTTCATTCTTTCATGTACTCTTCGGCTCTTTCCAATATAATCCAATCATCAGATAATCCGTTCAAGCCTTTAAGATTGCTTATCATTGTCCCTAATTTACTGACGATTCTATTTGAATTATCGCCAAATTTTATCCTATAACTTTTAGCAGCTGCAGCCGATTGAACGAGATAGAATTTCACCAATATAGAAATGAGTTCCTTCATGATTTTTGAGAAAAAACCGAATAGAGCTTTAAAACGGTCCCAAGAGACTGGTTATTTAAGATCATTTATGATAATCTTAAAAAAAAAACGAGGAAATCTTATGGGCATAAGAAGAGCTGATTATAAAGATATAACAATTATAAAAAATATTACCTGCCAGACAATGAAACAAATATATCCAAAGTATTATCCCAAAGGAGTCGTTCAATTTTTTCTTTCCCATCATTGTCAGGAAAATATAGCCGCAGACATAAATTCCGGCTATGTTTATATTCTAGAAGACAACCAACTGCCTATTGGAACTGTAACTATAAAAAAAAATGAAATAAACCGTTTATTTGTATTGCCATCTTTTCAAGGTCAAGGATATGGCCGTGACTTATTAGATTTTTCTGAAACGAAAATTTTCAGTGAAAACAATCAAGTCCATCTGGACTCTTCACTTCCCTCTAAAAAAATCTATTTAACTCGGGGTTATAGAGAAATTGAAACCCATTGCATTCAGACAAACAATGGAGACTACTTATGCTATGATGTGCTGGCAAAAACGAAATAGTTTTTTCGAAATATTCATCAAATATAATAACAAATATTAACTAACCTCCACCACTTATGCTGACACATTTCTGTATCAGATCAGCATTATGCTTGATTATATACTAGGATCATTTTTTCAATAATACGAATTTTTGATAAATAGTACAATGAATATAAAAAACACCTTCCAAAGACTGGAAAGTGCCTAATAATCTGATATAAAGTTTTTTTAACGCTTTGAAAATTATTTATACCCGCAGAGAGATAAAAAGCATCCACAACATGCCGGTGCTATAAAACTTCCTTATTTATTATAAATTTTCGGTCCTTTTCTCATATTCTTACGATCGTTTTTTGGCGTATCGATCTGTTTTGATCTGCCGCCAGATTGCTTACTTTTAATTAAATTTAACATTTTCTCTTTTGAATTCATCTTTCATACCGCCTTTATTAATAACATTACTAGCTCAAGTTCTTTGAGAGAATATTACTGAATTCTGCCTCAATAAGAAAAATAGCAAAAAAATTTAAATGATGCTTTTTGTCACTAAAATTATTTTATCTTTCTTCCGAAGAGGTGTCTCATGAAGCTCGATCTAAATTAGAAGATAGCAATATCTGCCATTCTTGTCCTCTAAAAAAGACGTTTCGCAACATATATTGCGAAACGTCGAAAAATCTGATATAAATTTTCTTAACTTGGATCGCGTTTTCGTACACAACACGGAGCCTGCCAAAGTGCTTGATAACGGTGTTCGCATCTCGAAACCGGATGCTACCATCGCCATTTCTTCAAGCAATGAATATTCCCCGCATCTGGGCGCATTGCTTGTCTCAATTCTCGATAAC
>JAATEZ010000086.1 GCA_015655485.1 Lactobacillales bacterium
AGCTGCCAATTATTTTTGAATACAAATGGTTTTATTGTGAAGATATTGGAGATTTGACGGAAAAAATTATTTTTAAAGTTTGGTGCAAGGCGCGTGATTTTCAATTTGGCTGGGCTTTTTTGTCACCGGATGAAGAAATTAGTGTGAAACTCGAAGAAATAATTGAAGCCGAGCTTGGCCATTCGCAAGAACAAAGCTAAGGATCAATCATTCTGAAAAAATAAATTTATTTGCAGGGAGTGGGCTTCTTTTAATTTGTATCGGCATGTGTTATACTATTGTTCGTTACAAACTCTGTAGAAACCCTTTTTATTATGAAGGGGGCGTTACGGATTCGACAGGTATAGTTTGAGCTTGAATGGCGCTTCGTAGGTTACGGCTACGTTAAAACGTTACAGTTAAATATAACTGCTAAAAACAATAATAACACTTACGCTGTAGCTGCCTAAAAACAGCCTGCGTAGATCCTCCCGGTATCGCCCATGTGCTCGGGTAAGGGTCTCAAATCTAGTGGGATACGCTAACTTTTTCCGTCTGTAAAATTTAGAAGAGACCATCAGACTAGCAATGACTGACGCCTGTCATATGGCAGATTTCAAAGCGAACTCCTAATAATATGACTATGAGCGTAGAAATTGAAGTGGCGATATGCTTGGACGCGGGTTCGACTCCCGCCGTCTCCATATGTAGATTATGAACCAGAAGAACAGGGAAGAAAACGTTGAGAAATCAGCGTTTTTATTTTTTTATAAAAGCTCAAAGGGGGATTCAATGGATAAGATCAAAAATCAATACCCTGAATTTTAAGCAGCCATTTTCTGGTTTTGGCAGGTGAAGAGGATACCATCCTCTGCCGAATGAAAATGAGGGCTTTATCCAAAGTATCGTTTTTAAAATCTTTTAATAGTTTGGCAGTTTTATCATTTAAAGAAATTCTTCTGATACTTTCCACGAAAGAATTTAAAAAAGTATCCGTACAAAATAAAGGAAAAGGATGTGAGAAACATCTCTTTTGTGTTTTGCTTCAGCGGATATCTTTTTTATTGCAAAAAAAGAGCGGCTGTCTATCGCGAAAGATCGGATCATCAATTAATGGTCATCCTCCTGCCCGATTTTCACAAAAATCGGGCAGGAGGATTCTATTCAATCGGATTATTTCCGAAGAAGCTGCCTTTGATCTGCCGTTTATTCGCATTTGAGGCCGGCTCATTAATTTAAGTTGATTAATGAGCCGGCCTCGTCAATATTCGATTCGAAGTTTTTTCTTATCCGTTTTTTGGGATAAA
Source organism: Lactobacillales bacterium (assembly GCA_015655485.1). Taxonomy (GTDB): domain Bacteria; phylum Bacillota; class Bacilli; order Lactobacillales; family Vagococcaceae; genus JAATEZ01. The sequence goes on from JAATEZ010000086.1 coordinate 1,287, forward strand.
TTTTAAAAAATACGCACAAACTTTACTAGGGATAAATTGATGACTAATTCATTATGTCCTTGAGCTAAACAAACAATAGTATCATCACCGATCACACTCGATTTTGCCAGACCAGAGATATTATCAAGAGTTGTTCCATCGATAAAAGTCAATTCGATTTTCTTGTTTTCAGTCAAAGCTTTTGTAATTAAATTTATCAAAATAAAACCTCCCCTCTACTAGGTAAGTATAGCATAAAAAGTTGATAGAATAGTGTAGTCATTTCTGGTGCAGGGACCAAGTTTTATTAAGACGGATTCGTTAGCTGATAATTGGCAGGAGTCATCTGGCCATTTCTTTAAGATGTGCATGATCGTGTGGCCTTTGGGTTGGATATTAAGTTTGAAACATTTTTGTTCTCGACTCTCCTCAAAAATCAGCTCTATTTCAGTTTTACTTCATTATTTTTCCCTATATAAAAAATTTTTGTTAAATAAGCATCGACTTGTTGAACCCTCGCTAAGTACCATTAATATGGCTGTTTTTATATTTAAAAAAGGAAAAATTATTTGATTTTATTGTTTGGAAAGTAATAATTTAAAAGCAAATTTTTTAAAGATTGGATCGACTCCCAATTTTTTTTATTTTCTAAGTGCACCATGAACGTCTGGATCTTCATAGGTTTTTTTTCTGAATCAAATTGTACGATCGATCCGTCTGCCAATTCATTTTTCACAATATCTTCAGTTACAGCAGCAATTCCTACATCATGTAAAATGGATGATTTAACCGCCTCCAAGCTGTTGAAATGGATCATTCTTCTGGAATGAAAGTTTTGTTTCTTTATAAAATCTGCCAGCAGCGAACTGTAGGAACTGCTGGATTGATAAAAAATTACTGGCAGATTATCCCATTTTTCTGGAAACTGTTTTGTTTGAATCAATTTCTTTGAGGTCACTAAAATAATAGAATCGTTTGACAGCTTAGTATTATTGATCGCAGGCAAATGATATTCTCCAGAAACGATGCCTACATCATAATTGCC
>JAATEZ010000101.1 GCA_015655485.1 Lactobacillales bacterium
TCTAAATATTTTCCGCCTTTTCCGTTGGATTCTTAGTCATTTTTCTTGTTAAATCATATTTTTAATTAATGGCCAAAAATCAAAAAGTTATCCGCAGCAATTCCATCTTTCTCCACTCCAATTTATTTTCTCAAACAACTATAAAAAGACACCAGCAGGGTAACTGATGTCCAAAAAGGATAAAAATGAAAAAGTGTTTTGTTTAGGGTTGTTTATTTGGTATGACTTTATAATAAACACTTTTGCTTAAAACAATCATAAAAAAAGCTTAAGAAAAAATAAAGATCGAGATTTTATGATTTGGCCGTCCCTGATTTAAAATCGCCTTAAATAATTCAACTATTTTCCCGGCTTTGATTAGTGAAGCAGCTTCATCCGTGAAAGTAAGAAATTTTCGACGTACGCATTCGTTTCAGTTCAATTTTGCGGTCTTCCGCACATTTTAAAAGTTCCTCAGAAAAAGTTTCTAATACGATCCTTCCACCTTTAAAGGTATAGGCACCCATTTTTTTTATCTCATCCGGGGCTAATACGATTTTCCGGTGAGCGATCCCTTTAAAAAATTCCTCGACAATATAACTGGGCAAATAAAAATGATTCTGCGAACAGAAAGACTGCAAATATACGTAATCGTCAATAGTAATGTAACAATCATCAAAACTATCGAAGCTGATATATTCTGAAATGACCATATCTACATCTCGTTTTAACAAAATTTCATTGATTTTTTTATTAAGCAGTAAAAGAATATCGATCTCTTTCATTTTCTCATCTGTTTGTTGTTTTAGTCGAAAATTTCGATTAATATAAGCATTGTTTAATCCGGTACTTACTAAAACAATAAAAGCTCCTATACAAACACTAATGATTTCGCGCATTTTAGACCTCCTTTTTCTAGTCAGTAATTATTATAGCATTTTTTTTTCAAGATGAAAATTTAAGCAAGCTAATAAATTGACCAATTTTGACCAATGAGGTAAACTTTATTTATATATTCCCTAACTTTTTTATGTTAAAATAACTAAGAATTCAAAAAAGTTTTATTCAAGGAGGAAATTTATATGAACTTAATACCCACAGTCATCGAACAATCATCCAGAGGTGAACGGGCGTATGACATTTATTCTAGACTATTAAAAGATCGGATCATCATGCTGAGCGGCGGTATTGATGATGATGTTGCAAACTCAGTTATTGCCCAGCTGCTCTTCCTGGATGCTCAAGATTCTTATAAAGATATTTATATCTATATTAATTCTCCAGGAGGAAGTGTATCTGCCGGTCTGGCTATTTTTGATACCATGAATTTAGTTAAAGCGGATGTGCAAACAATCGTTTTAGGCATGGCCGCTTCTATGGGAAGCTTTTTATTGACTGCAGGAACAAAGGGCAAGCGATTTGCTTTGCCAAACGCAGAAATCATGATTCATCAGCCTCTGGGCGGAGCTCAGGGTCAAGCAACAGAAATAGAAATCGCCGCGAAACATATTCTAAACACCAGAGAGCGTTTGAATAATATCCTTGCTGAAAGAACAGGACAACCGCTTGAAGTCATCGAACGCGATACGGATCGTGATAACTTCATGACACCTGCAGAAGCAAAAGAATATGGACTGATCGATGAAGTCATTGTCAATAGCAGTTCTTTAAAATAGTTTTATATCAGAATTTCTCAAAAACTGACTTGTAAAACCTTAAAAATAATGTTTTTACTGTATTTTAAAAGGAGGAATTTCATTTGGATACCTCAATTATTCAATCTCAAAAAGCAGATACGATGACCGGCATAAAATGGGGGGCAAATGATGCTCCAGTAAAGATGATCGAATTTGTCAACCTTCGCTGTCCTTATTGCAAGCAGTGGTTTGAAGAATCAGACGATTTATTGACTGATTTGGTACAGCAAGGCAAATTGCAGCGGATCATCAAGCTTTTCGATAAAGAAAAGCCCTCATTGAAATCTGGAAATATCATGCATCAGTATGTAGATCCTGATAATGCAGCTGTCTCCTATCAAACAATCAAAACAATCTTTAAAACACAATCTGAATGGGGAAATTTGCCTTTGGAAGATGTTGCGGCCTTCGCTGAGAATACGCTGCATTTGGCGATTCAAAATCACAAGAATAATGCTGAAAAAATCATTTTAGAGGCGAATGAATGCAACATTCAATTTGTGCCAACTATTATAGTGGGTAAAGAAATTTTTGATGAGAATATTTCTATAGAAAAGCTGAAAGAAATAGTCGCATAAAAAAAGAGCCGATGTTATGGTTCTTTTTTTCTCTTGTTCAAGGTTTAAATGCCTGATTCAGCTTTTTTTGATCCAGCTTCATGAGGCAACCCTTTTCGGCAATAGTTCAAGAAAAAAATCGCGTTATCATCATCGCTATCCTTTTTCTTTTACTATTGCTCAAGGCCAAAGATGCCTCATTAATGCCTCATTCAGCTTTTTTGATTCAGTCAACTGTTTTGCCGTTTCGCAGTTGTTCTGAATATTCATTGATTTTCCGTATTCGGTGATTGATGCCTGATTTTGAGATGGGGCCTGATGGAATAACTTCCCCCAGCTCCTTCAAACTCACTTCCGGATGTTGCAATCGGGTCAAGGCGACTTCACGTAATTTTTCCGGTAATCTCTCTAAACCAATAGTTTCATCAATGAATTTTATATTATTTATTTGTTCTGTAGCCGCATCAATCGTCTTATTCAAATTCGCTGTTTCACAATTGACCAGACGATTCACAGAATTCCTCATATCA
>JAATEZ010000375.1 GCA_015655485.1 Lactobacillales bacterium
GTTTCCAGCAATTCTTGATTGGCTATAAGGTAGACGGACAAGAAGTAACACCTAATATAAATGCCTTTTATAATGACCAATCTACCCTCTCTTTTGATAACTTTTTTCACCAGGTAGCTCAAGGAAAAACGAGTGATGCCGAGATGATGCTGGAAAATTCGTTATTTGGTCTTTCTCAAGGCTCAGCTATGGTCAGTTACGGCTCGACGAATACTTTTCAAGCAGCTCCGGCTCTTTTAAGCCAGGCAGGTTATACAACCGCCGCCTTCCATGGCGATGTAGGCACCTTCTGGAATCGAAATGAAACCTATAAATCATGGGGATACAACTATTTCTTTGATTCTTCTTATTACACTGATAATGATGACTATGACATCGGTTATGGAACCAAGGACAAAATTTTCTTTAAAGAGTCCATTCCTTATTTAGAGCAGCTTTCACAGCCATTTTACGCAAAACTGATCACGCTGACCAATCATTATCCTTATACTTTAGATGATCAAAATGTCTCGATCAATGCTACGACCACTGGGGATGATACGGTAGATACGTATGTTCAAACTGCGCATTATCTGGATCAGGCTTTTGGAGAGTTTATCACTTATTTGAAAGAATCTGGTCTTTATGAAAATAGTATGATCGTTCTTTACGGGGATCATTATGGAATTTCAGAAAATCATAAGGAAGCCATTTCTCAACTTTTGGGCGTTGATGATTGGACAGATTATGATACCGCCATGTTCCAAAAAGTGCCGTTTATGATCCATATGGAAGGATTGACAGGCGGGATCAACCACACTTATGGCGGTGAGATCGATGTTTTGCCAACCTTACTGAGCCTGCTTGGAATTGATCATTCAAAAAATGTCTTTATCGGATCCGATCTTTTATCGGCGGATCATACTCAAACAGTGGCTTTTCGTAATGGGGACTCGGTTTCCAGCACTTACACATTAGTCGGCAATGATGTTTATGATACCGCGACTGGAAATCTCCTCACAGATTTAACTGCAGAACAAAAGGCCGCCGTCAAGGAGCAGCAGCAGTACGTTCAGCTTCAATTGGATACTTCTGATAAAGTAGTGACTAATGACCTGCTGCGTTTCTACACGTTGGACGGCTTTACCAAAGTAGACAAGTCGGATTATGATTATACCAAAAAAGCCATGCTGACTCAGCTGGAAAAATCAGCCCAGAAGAGCGGAACTAGTTTACTCTATACCTATGGATCCACAACTACGGGGCTGTATAAAACGGATGCTCCTGAATTACAGGATTCTTCTTCAGCAAGTAGTGAAACTCAAAGCAGCTCAGCAAATTAGAAAAAAATGACGAAATTGATCCTTTATCTATTTGAATTAAAACGGGTCAGTCATAAATACGAATAAACAGCAGAGGCTGCTTTTTGCGGAAATGATCCGAGAATTTTTGATCCACTCTCTTTGAAAATTTTAGTCAGATGAAATCCGAATGACCAGTTGCTGTTTTCTCTATAACAGCTCTGATCATTCGGATTTATTTTTCTATTGATTCTTTAAAAAAACTTTTTAGTTCATAGAACTTTAGCCGGCTCATTCGCCGTTATGATCGTTCCTGAAGCATTATTTAAGGCACCTTCAATGTTTTCCAGAGAAGAAATGACAACTTTTCCATGGGGATTGGCTTCTACAAAATTGACAGCCGCTTCTACTTTTGGCAGCATACTGCCTTTAGCAAATTGACCTTCAGAAATATATTTTTTCATCTCTTTTATGCTAACATTTTCGAGTTTTTTTTCATCCGGCTTTTTAAAATTGATATACACATTATCGACGGCGGTCAAAATAAGCAATAAATCAGCATCCATTAATTCAGCAATTTTGGCTGAAACATGATCTTTATCGATGACACCTTCGATCCCTTGTAACGAGTTCCCTTTTTTGACCACTGGGATCCCGCCGCCGCCGCCGCATATTGTAAGAACACCATTATTCATTAATTGATTGATGACTTCTTCTTCAATAATGCCTAACGGCTTTGGAGATGGAACAACTCTGCGATATCCCCTCCCCGCGTCTTCAATAAATTGATCATTCGGATTTTCATTCTTAAAACGCTCCGCTGCTTCTTTTTTATAGAAGGGTCCAATCGGTTTGGTCGGATGGGAAAAAGCTTGATCATTTGGATCCACTAAAACCTGAGTGATGACCGTTGCGGCCTGTTTGTGGATATTTTTTTCAGCCAAGGCTTCCTGTAAAGCATTTTGCAGCCAATAACCAAGGCTTCCTTGTGTCATTGCAACCGTTGTATCTAATGGCATAGCAGGATTTTCTGGCGATTCAGCCGCTGCCTGCTGCAGCAGCAAATTCCCGACTTGCGGTCCATTTCCGTGAGTAATGATCAATTTATTATCGCCTTCAACTATTTTTAGTAAATACTTTGCTGTTTTTTTTAATGCATTTTGTTGTGCCTCAGCAGTGGCGTCATCGGTTAAAATCGAATTTCCACCTAAAGCAATAACTATTTTTTGATTTGACATCTATTTTCCTCCTGATTTTCTTAATCAATAGGATCAAATAGGCAGATCCATTTTATTTCTGATCTCAACCTTAAACAACCGAAAACAAATAAATCAAAACTTCATTTTAAAATATGATTGATCGGTTCTATGCCTTAGGAATAAATAAATTTCCCAGAGTAGCGGCCATGACCGCTTTGATCGAATGCATTCTATTTTCAGCTTCCTCAAATTGATGTCCATATTTACTTCTGAAAACTTCATCTGTGATCTCCATTTCTGAGATTCCAAATTCTTTATAAATATTTTGCCCATAAATCGTATTCTTATCATGGAACGCCGGCAAACAATGCAACACGATCAAATCCTCAGCCAGCGTCCCTGTTTTTCTTAAAAGTTCCATATTTACTTGATAGGGCTGCAATAATTCTACTCGTTCAGCGAATTTTTTTTCTTCTCCCATAGATACCCATACATCTGTATAAATAACATTTGAATGCTTAACACCTTGTGCAGTATCGTCTGTAACAAACACATGACTGCCTGTTTTTTCCGCAATAGTTTGAGCTTCTTCGATCAGTTTTTTGTCCGGGAATAAAGATTTTGGCGTACAGATATGAATATTCACACCAAGAATAGCCCCAGTCATCAACAAACTGTTCGCCACATTGTTGCGCCCATCACCCATATAAGTTAATGTCAATCCATCAAGATGCCCAAAGTTTTCTTTAATCGTCATAAAGTCAGCGATCATTTGTGTTGGATGCCATTCATCAGTCAAACCATTCCAGACTGGAACACCTGAATAACGAGCAAGTGCTTCCACATTTTCCTGACTGAAACCACGAAATTCGATTCCATCAAACATACTTCCTAGTACTTTAGCCGTATCTTCTACCGATTCTTTTTTTCCTAACTGAATATCACTGGATCCTAAAAATTCGGGATGAGCTCCTAAATCAATCGCCGCTGTTGTAAAAGCTGACCGTGTTCTAGTCGAAGTTTTTTCAAATAAAAGCGCAATATTTTTTCCTTCTAAATAGCGATGAGGGATTCCTCTTTTCTTTAAGTCTTTAAGATGAATACTAAAATCAATCAAGTACTCCAATTCTTCCTTCGTAAAATCTTTTTCAGCTAAAAAACTTTTCCCTTGAAATATAGATAACTTTTTTGGTTTTATCATCCTTTTGTTTATCCTCCAATTTTATTTTAAATCTTCACGAACAAGCGGCATGCTCATGCATCTTGGACCGCCGCGGCCGCGAGATAATTCTCCTGAATGGATTTCGATGACCTTGATCCCGCAACTTCTTAAGAGCTGATTCGAGACATAATTCCGATCATAAGTCACCACAACTCCCGGCGCGATCGCCAAGGTGTTCGATCCGTCATTCCATTGTTCTCTTGGAGCTACGATCTTATCGCCCCCGCCGCATGGAATCAATTCTAAATCGTCTACTCTCAGCGCTTCTTTCAAGACCTTCTTCAAATCACTCCTGTGCGTGATCGCGATCTCTCCGTCCTTGCCCGGTCTCATCGTGAAGGTCTCCACCTTTCCATCTTCTCCCTGGATTTCGGGATGGATCGTGAATTTATCATGATCGATCATCGTGAATACGGTATCTAAATGCATCATCGCCCGATTATGCGGGATCTTGATCGCAATGACTGTATCATAGCCGCTCTTCTTTTGGAATATGGCTTTAGCTACGTCTTCGATCGCTTTGGCGGACGTCCTTTGGGAGATCCCGACCGCTAAGACATGATTGCTCAACACCAATTCATCGCCGCCCTCGATCCGCTTCGTATGGTCCCGGCCGCGCCAA